>CAMCWJ010000310.1 GCA_945882475.1 Bifidobacterium breve | reverse complement strand
ACTTCCAGCGCTACGTCCACCATCTCCCGGCGGCCGGCGAGATCGTGATGTTCGACCGCTCCTGGTACAACCGGGCCGGGGTCGAGCGGGTCATGGGGTTCTGCACCCCCAAGCAGCATGCCGAGTTCGTCCGCCAGGTGCCGCTCTTCGAGCAGATGCTGGTCAACGACGCCATCAGCCTCACGAAGCTGTGGTTTTCGGTGTCGCCGTCCGAGCAGCGGACCCGATTCACCATCCGCCACGTGGATCCGGTCCGGCAGTGGAAGCTCTCGCCCACCGACCTGGCCTCGCTGGATAAGTGGGATTCCTACACCGCGGCCAAAGAGGACATGTTCACCTGGACCGACACCGAGGTCGCGCCGTGGACCGTCATCAAGAGCAATGACAAGAAGCGGGCCCGCGTCAACGCGATGCGCTACGTGCTCAACAAGTTCGACTACGACAACAAGGACCACGACATCGTCGGCGACCCCGACCCGTTGATCGTGGGCCGGGCGACCGCCGACGACTAGACGGAGACTAGTCGTCGGGGGACCTCACGCGTTGTCAGGTTTCGCGGCGATGAGCCGTTTGGCGATGACCGACAAACTCGGATCGTGTCGGCCTGGAAACTCGACGTTGATGAAGCGTCTTCCTGCACCATCGCCCGCAACGCGTAATAAACCCTGAAGCGTCGGCCGGATGCCCGCAGCGTCCAATTGGGTCATCCAGGTCACCGACGAGTCGCGCCAGAGGAATCCGCTTGCCAGACGCGATTCGATGAAGCTCCGCTGGGTAGCCAGCCACCCAACCTGTTGATCGCCGACGTAGGCGGCCACCGCGTGCGTGTCTGCGCCGCGCTGCTCTAAGCGCAGAGTCACCTGAACGGGACCTAGCGGTAGCGCGTCCAGCGCGTCTGCGTAAGCGGAACTCCCGACGATGGTGCGCGTCCACTTTCCTGACACGGGCGCCAGGCGGTAGTCGATTCGGTCGCGGGGCGCAGGCGTTTCGGGCCTGCCCAAAAACCGGTCCCAGAGCGTCATGAATCGACTCTAAGGCAGCCGCTCAACCCGCGCAGCGTTTACGGGTTTTGCCCCAAGATTGCGCTGAGCAGCAACGGAATTGGGGCACCAGCCGTCGGGAACGGCGTTAGGAGAACAGCCCCAGCGCGTAAAGGCAGATGAACAGGTTTATCAGCAGCATTGCCAGGGCCGCCAGGGAGTCCGGCAGCGACGACTTGGATCGGTAACGGACGGCCAGGCCGAGGGCCATCAACAGGGCCAATCCACCGGAGGCGACTATCACCAGAGGCGGTATGAAGTAGCCGGCGATGAGCCCTCCTGCACCAAGCAGTTCGAGGACTCCGGTGAGTTTGCGAAAGTGCGGTAGTCCGAATTGTTCGAACTCGGAGACCATCGCGTTGGAAAACAGTACGGCTGCGCCGTAGTACAGGAATAGGATGGCCGACAGCGGCTTCAATATCTGATAAAGAATATCCATGAAGTCCATCAGTCGGTGAATTTGTCTTTTATCGGTTGCAACCTTACAGCGAAGGCATCAGATGTCATCTTCGGCAGTATCGGCCCTTCTCCAAGTCATCGCCGGACTCGGACTTCTCAATGTGTGGCTCGTCCGTCCCAAGTCGGCGACTGCGTATCGCGGCGGTTCGGCGCAGACGCTGAAAGAAGAGTTCGCCACCTACGGCCTACCCGAGTGGTGCTACTACGGGGTCGGCGCAGCCAAGATCGTGTCCGCGGTGCTGCTGATCATCGGCATCTGGGTGCCACAGGTGGTCGTGCCGGCGGCACTGGTCGTCGCAGCATTGATGATCGGGGCGCTGGCGATGCATGTGAAGGTAAAGGATCCGCTGACCAAGTCCGTGCCGGCATTTCTGATGCTGGTGTTGGTTGTCGGGATCGTGCTGCTTCGGTGAACCCGACGCGCACTAGCCCTGCGTCTGGTTCGTCAGCGTCTGCCACAGGAACGAGAAGCACAGCGCGGACTTGAAAGCCGTCTGAGCGTTATCGGCCGCCCCGGCATGGCCGCCCTCGATGTTCTCGTAGTACCGGACCGGCTGTCCGGCGACCTCCAGTGCCGCAGTCATCTTGCGGGCGTGCCCGGGATGCACCCGATCGTCCCGGGTGGACGTGGTGATCAGCATCGGGGGATAGCGCCTGTCCGCGCTGATGTTCTGATAGGGCGAGTACTCGGAGATGAACTCCCAGTCCTGCGGGTTTTCCGGATCGCCGTACTCGGCTACCCAGGAGGCCCCGGCCAGCAATAGATGGAAGCGCCTCATATCCAGTAGCGGAACCTGACACACCAGGGCCCCGAAGGACTCCGGGTACTTGGTCGCCATGATGCCCATCAGCAGTCCGCCGTTGCTGCCGCCCTGGGCGCCCAGTCGATCGACGGTGCTGATCCCGCGTGTCACCAGATCGCGCGCGACGGCGGCGAAGTCCTCGGCCACCTTGCGCCTGCCCTCCCGCATCGCCTGGGTGTGCCATCCCGGCCCGTACTCGCCGCCGCCGCGGATGTTGGCCAGCACGTAGGTGCCACCGTGTGCCAGCCACAGCCGGCCGAGCACGCCGTCGTAACCGGGTGTGCGAGACACCTCGAAGCCGCCGTAGCCTCCTAGCAGAGTGGGTCCTGCTGTTTCCGAGTTCTTTTGCGCAACAACAAAGTAGGGCACTCTCGTCCCGTCATCGGAAGTGGCGAAGTACTGCGATACCTCCATATCGTCGGCGTCGAAGAATGCCGGCGCACTCTTGATCTCGGTGAGCGCGCCGCCCGCCGCACCGTGCAGCAATCGGGACGGCCGCAGAAAGCCGCTGGAGTCCAGGAAGATCTCGTCCCCGGCACTGTCGGCGGCCGCGATGACGGTGTTGCTGCTGTCCTCGATACCCGGCACCGGTCGGCGGGTCCAGGTTCCCGGTGTCACTACCTCGACCCTGCTCGCGACATCGGCCAGGGTGACCATCACCAGCCGGTCCAGCGTCCAGGCGAACTGGTGCAGGCAGGTGTGCTCGTCCGGGGCGAACACCACACTCAAGTCCGCTGTGCCATCGAGGAACTGCTCGTAATCGGCGGCGAGCAGCGAGCCGGCGGCGTAGACGGACGTCCCGATGTACCAATCGCTGCGCAACTCGATCAGCAGCCAATCGCGGTGCACCGACAGTCCGGCGTCGGTCGGCGCGTCGATACGAACCAGTTCGTCGCCACGGAGTTGATAGACCTCGTCGTTGAAGAAATCGAGCGCGCGAAAAATCATCGTGCGTTCGTATCCGGGGGTGCGGTCCACGCCGGCCGAGGCAATGACGTCGGTCACCGATCCGGTGAAGACGGTGGTGGCCTGCGACAGTGGCTCGCCGCGTCGCCACCGCTTTACGACCCGGGGGTAGCCGGAATCGGTGAGGGAGCCGGGCCCGAAGTCGGTGCCGACCAGGAGGGTGTTGTGGTCGGACCAGGACACCCGGGACTTCGCCTCGTCGAGCGCAAACCCATCAGGAACGAAAGATCTTGTGGCCATGTCG
>CAMCWJ010000309.1 GCA_945882475.1 Bifidobacterium breve | reverse complement strand
TGCCGACGTCCGGCCGAGCGAAAGGCGATCTCCGATGAGCGACGACAGCACCCGGCCGATCTCGGTCGCCGAGCTGCTGGCCCGCAACGGCACCATCGGCGCGCCCCCGGTCTCCGGCCGCCGCCGGCGGCGGCGCGGCAACAGCGCGGCGGTCACGGTGGCCGAGCTGACCGGCGAGATCCCGGTGATCCGGGTCGACGAACCTCCGGTCACGCAGTCTGAGGAGCCTGAGGAGCAGCAAGAGTCCTGGGAGTACGCCGAGTACGAGGCCGAGGAATACGTCGCCGAGGAATACGTCGCCGCGGAGGTGACGGCCGAGGAGTACGTCGCCGCGGAGGTGACGGCCGGGGAGTACGTCGTCGCGGAGGTGACGGCCGAGCCCGTCGATGCGGCCACCGTCGTGGTGTATGCCCAACCCGAGCCCATCCTGGTAGCCGCACCGCCGCCGCTGGCGGCCGATCCGCTGCCGCGCCGCGAACGCGGCCCGACGCTCAGCCACGACCCGCGGCCGCTGCGCCGGGTTTCGGGTGCCGAGCAGATGACCTACGACCCGGTCTACGACCCGGAGGATTCGGGGCTGATCGACGAGCCCGCCGAGGATGTCGACGAGCTGCGGTCCTACCTGCATTCCACCGGGGGTGAACTGTTCGGCGGTGACACCGTCGCCGACGATCTCGTGCGCCGCGGCGCTGAGCCGGACTTCGTCGTAGCGGCCGGATCAGTGTCCCGGGCGGACGCGCTGCGCAACGGCGTGGTGGCGGTGCTGCAGTCGGTGCTCGCCGTGCTGCTCGGCGCCGGGCTTTTCATCGGGTTTGACCAGCTGTGGCGGTGGAATAACATTGTGGCGCTTGTTCTTTCGGTACTCGTGATCCTGGGGTTGGTGGTCGCAGTGCGTTTGGTGCGCAAAACCGAGGACATCGCCAGTACGTTGACCGCGGTGGCGGTCGGCGCGCTGGTGACCCTCGGCCCGTTGGCCTTGCTGCAGTCGACCTGATCTTCAGTGCGCCCAGCGATCAAGGTCGGTCTCTCGACCGCTTCGGTCTACCCGATGCGGACCGAGGCGGCCTTCGAGTACGCGGCCGAACTCGGCTACGACGGGGTGGAACTCATGGTGTGGGCCGAGACGGTCAGTCAGGACATCGGCGCCGTCGCCACGCTTTCGCGGCGGTACAACATGCCGGTGCTGTCGGTGCACGCGCCCTGCCTGCTGATCTCGCAGCGCGTCTGGGGTGCCGATCCCATTCCGAAGCTGACCCGCAGTGTGCAGGCGGCCGAGCGACTCGGTGCGCAGACCGTGGTGGTGCACCCGCCGTTCCGGTGGCAGCGGCGCTACGCCGACGGCTTCAGCGAGCAGGTGGCCGAACTCGAGCAGCGCAGCGATGTTCAGGTCGCGGTGGAAAACATGTTCCCGTTCCGCACCGACCGGTTCTTCGGATCCGGGCAGCCGTCGGTGGAGCGGATGCGCCGGCGCGGCGGTCACCCGGGCACGGGGATTTCTGCGTTCGCGCCGTCATACGACCCATTGGACGGCGACCATGCGCACTACACGCTGGACCTGTCCCACACCGCGACGGCCGGCACCGACGCACTGGACATGGCCCGCCGGATGGGGTCGGGTCTGGTGCACCTGCACCTGTGCGACGGAAACGGCGCGGCCACCGATGAACACCTGGTGCCCGGTCGCGGCACCCAGCCCACCGTCGAGGTCTGCAAGATGCTGGCCGCGAGTGACTTCGCCGGGCACGTGATTCTGGAGGTGACGACCTCCGGCGCCGAGACCAAGGCGCAACGCGACGAGTTGCTGACCGAGTCACTACAGTTCGCCCGCACCCACCTGCTGCGGTGAGCGCGCCGCCGAGAGAAAGCATTCGATGACCCCACGGTTTAGTGATGCGATGCTGTTGCGCCCCGCCGGCGGCGATCCGGATGCACCCGTGTTTGACGGTGATCTGAACGCGGACTGGACGATTGGACCCAAGGCGCACGGCGGGGTGATGCTGGCACTGTGCGCCAAGGCGGCCCGCGAGGGGTATGCCGGTGGGCCGGGAATGCATCCGGTCGCGGTGTCGGCGAACTTCCTTGCAGCCCCCGACCCGGGTCCGGTGGTGCTGCAGACCGCGGTCCGCAAGCGGGGCCGCCGGATCGGTCTCGTCGACGTCGAACTGATCCAGGCCGGCCGGGCCTGTGTGCACGCGGTGGTCACACTCGGCGAACCCGAGCACGAGGCGGCGCCGCTGTACTCCGACAACCCGGTGCCGGACCTGATGAGCATCGAACCGCCCGCCGACGTGCCGGTGATCGGACCGGGCCACCCCGGTGCCGAGATCAACAATCTCGCCCGCGGCTGCGACATCCATCCGTCGGTAACCGAGGGCGTCCCCGGTACCGGCGCACTGGTGTTCAAGACCTGGGTGCGCCCCAAGGCGGGCGAGGTCGATGAGTTGTTCGCGCTGATGAGTGGCGACATCTCGCTGCCGGTGTCCTATGCGGTCGGTCGCCGCGGCTGGGCGCCGACGGTGCAACTGACCGCATACCTGCGCGGGCTGCCGGCAGCGGGCTGGCTGCGGGTGATCAGCACCGCAACCCAGATCGGGCAGGATTGGTTCGACGAGGATCACACCGTCGTCGACAGCACCGGCCGGATCGTGGTGCAAACCCGTCAACTCGCTCTCCTGCCCGGTCGGTAGGGTTCGCAACTATGGCCAGAATCGCGCTCATCGGTGGCGGCAGCATGGGGGAGGCACTCCTTGCGGGGTTGCTCAGGGCAGGCCGCCGAGCCACCGACCTGGTGGTTGCCGAGCGGATGCCTGAGCGGGCCCGCTATCTGTCCGAGACGTACTCGGTGCGGCTGGCGTCGGTCACCGAGGCGGTGCTCGAGGCAGAGTTCGTTATCGTCGCCGTTAAGCCCGCCGATGGCGAGTCGGTAATCGCCGAACTCGCCCAGGCGGCCACCGACGCCGAGCGCGGGTCGGTCGAGCAGGTGTTCGTCACGGTGGTGGCCGGGGTCACCACCGGCTACTACGAGTCCCGGCTGCCCGCCGGGTCGCCGGTCATCAGGGTGATGCCCAACGCCCCGGCTCTCGTCGGCGCAGGGGTGACTGCGCTGGCCAAGGGCCGGTTCGCCACCGCCGAACAGCTTGCCGAGGTGTCCGCACTGTTCGACACCGTCGGTGGCGTGCTGACGGTGCCGGAGAGCCACCTCGACGCCGTCACCGCGGTATCCGGATCGGGTCCGGCGTACTTCTACCTGTTCGTCGAGGCATTGGTCGATGCGGCGGTCGCGGGCGGCCTGAGCCGTCCGGTGGCCACCGATCTGGTGGCCCAGACCATGGCCGGATCGGCGGCCATGCTGCTCGAGCGCATCGACGGCCAGCGCGGCCTCGGGGCCGAGATCGCCGGCACCATCCCCGCCCAACTGCGGGCGATCGTGACCTCGCCGGGCGGCACCACTGCCGCTGGCCTGCGCGAACTGGAGCGCGGTGGGGGGCGCGCTGCCGTCGCTGCTGCTGTCGATGCCGCCAAAACCCGCTCTGAGCAGCTCGGA
>CAMCWJ010000308.1 GCA_945882475.1 Bifidobacterium breve | reverse complement strand
TGACCGTCACCATGCGCACCCCGGGCTCCGACGTCGAACTCGCGCAGGGTTTTCTGCTGACCGAAGGTGTGATCGCGGCTCGCGAGGACGTAGCCACCGTGCGGTACTGCCAAGGCGCGGAACAGGATTCGCTGAACACCTACAACATCCTGGATGTGACCTTGAGTCCGGGTGTGCCCGCGCCGACGGTCGACATCACCCGGAACTTCTACGCCACCTCGTCGTGCGGCGTATGCGGCAAGGCGTCACTGGACGCTATCGAGTTGATCAGCCGTCACTCCCCCGGCGACGATCCGTCCAGGGTGCCGGCGGCCACCCTAGCCGCGATGCCGCCCCAGTTGCGTTCCGCGCAGAAGGTTTTCGCCAGCACCGGCGGCCTGCACGGCGCCGCGCTGTTCGATCTCGACGGCACCATGCTCGCGGTTCGCGAGGATGTCGGCCGACACAACGCGGTGGACAAGGTGATCGGCTGGGCGCTGGAGTCCGGCCGGATTCCGCTGCACGGCACGGTCCTGCTGGTCAGCGGCAGGGCCTCGTTTGAGTTGACTCAGAAGGCGGTGATGGCCGGAATCCCGGTGCTGGCCGCGGTGTCTGCGCCGTCATCGCTGGCCGTCGACCTGGCAGCCCAGTCCGGCCTGACCCTGGTGGCGTTCCTGCGGGGTGATTCGATGAACGTCTACAGCAGAGCCGACCGGATCGGCACGATGACCGGACTCTAGGCGGACTTGTCCCGGCGTTCGGCGCGGGACGGCTTGCGGGGCACGATCGTCGGTAGCACGTTGTCCTGCACGGTCTCCTTGGTCACAACGACCTTGGCGACATCGTCGCGGCTGGGGATGTCGTACATCACCGGCAGCAGGACCTCTTCCATGATGGCGCGCAGGCCGCGGGCGCCGGTGCCGCGATGGATGGCTTGATCGGCGATGGCGTCGAGAGCGTCGGCTTCGAACTCCAACTCGACGCCGTCCATCTCGAAGAGTCGGGTGTACTGCTTCACCAGAGCGTTCTTCGGCGCGGAGAGGATCGTCACCAACGATTCCTTGTCCAGGTTGGTCACCGAGGCGACCACCGGCAGACGGCCGATGAACTCCGGGATCAAACCGAACTTGATCAGGTCCTCGGGCATCACCTCGGCGAAGTGATCCTGGGTGTCGATCTCGGCCTTGGATTTGACCTCAGCGCCGAAGCCCAAGCCGCGCTTGCCAATCCGGTCCGCGACGATCTTCTCCAAGCCCGCGAACGCGCCCGCCACGATGAACAGGACGTTGGTGGTGTCGATCTGGATGAACTCCTGATGCGGGTGCTTGCGGCCGCCCTGCGGCGGCACCGAGGCCTGGGTACCCTCCAGGATCTTCAGCAGCGCCTGCTGCACGCCCTCCCCGGAAACATCCCGGGTGATCGAGGGGTTCTCGCTCTTGCGGGCGATCTTGTCGACCTCGTCGATGTAGATGATGCCGGTCTCGGCGCGTTTGACGTCGTAGTCGGCGGCCTGGATGAGCTTGAGCAGAATGTTCTCGACGTCCTCGCCGACGTAGCCAGCCTCGGTCAACGCGGTGGCATCGGCGATGGCGAAGGGAACATTGAGCATCTTGGCCAGCGTCTGGGCCAGATACGTCTTGCCGCAGCCGGTCGGGCCGAGCATCAGGATGTTCGACTTGGCCAGTTCCACGGGCTCGGCGCGCGAATCACGGGACTTCTCACCGGCTTGAATCCGCTTGTAGTGGTTGTAGACCGCGACGGCCAGGGTGCGCTTGGCGGTGTCCTGCCCGATGACGTAGTTCTCCAGGAACTCGCGGATCTCGGCGGGCTTGGGTAGTTCGTCGAGTTTGACCTCGTCGCCGTCGGCCAGTTCCTCTTCGATGATCTCGTTGCAGAGATCAATGCACTCGTCGCAGATGTACACGCCGGGGCCGGCGATGAGCTTCTTGACCTGTTTTTGGCTCTTCCCGCAGAACGAGCACTTCAGCAGGTCACCGCCGTCTCCGATGCGCGCCATGGTGGTGAGGTCCTACTTCCTTCGCCGTCGATTCTCGCCTACGGTCGCTCGTTCGTCTCGGTCTGTCTCGACGCTACCCGCTCACTCCGCCACGGTGCGACCGATGAGACGAATAGCGCCGGTGGTATTCAGCCCTCTGGTGAATCCGTGTGGTGAACATAGCGCCTGGGGCGGCCGGTGCCGGTGCGTAACACACCACCGTGCCCCTGGCGTGTCGCCGCTGTTATCACCGCAACCGGCCAACGCCCGTAGAGTTGCGCCGTGGTGGTGCTCGGATTTCAGGATACCGTGCTGATCGCCGACGGCGGCCTGGCCACCGAATTGGAGGCCCGCGGCCACGATCTTTCCGACGACCTGTGGTCGGCCCGGCTGCTGATGGATGCGCCCGAGGACATCGTCGCGGTGCACCAGGCGTTCTTCGCCGCCGGCGCCGGAATCGCCACCACGGCCAGTTATCAGGCCTCCTTCGACGGCTTCGCCGAGCGCGGCATCAACCGCACCGACACTGAGCGGTTGCTGCGCCTCAGCGTCGAACTGGCCCGAACCGCGCGGAGTCGGGCCGGCCGGCAGGGCTGGGTCGCCGCCTCGGTCGGACCCTACGGCGCGACGCTGGCCGGCGGCGAGGAGTATCACGGCCGCTACGGACTGACCGTCGCCCAACTGCGCGACTGGCACCGGCCACGGCTGGAGATCCTGGCCGACGCCGGTGCGGACATCCTCGCCCT
Source organism: Bifidobacterium breve (assembly GCA_945882475.1). GTDB lineage: Bacteria > Actinomycetota > Actinomycetes > Mycobacteriales > Mycobacteriaceae > Mycobacterium. The sequence continues at coordinate 828 of CAMCWJ010000308.1, read as the reverse complement.
CGAGACCGTGCCCGACATCGACGAAGCCGAGGCGCTGGTGGATCTCGTCCGCGGCACGGGGGTGCCGGCCTGGCTGAGCTACACCATCGCCGGCGAGCAGACTCGCGCCGGCCAGCCGCTGGCCCAGGCATTCGCGGTGGCCGCCGGGGTGCCTGAGATCGTCGCCGTCGGAGTGAACTGCTGCGCACCCGACGATGCGCTGCAAGCGACCAGAGTGGCCCGCGAGGTCACCGGGAAACCGGTGGTGGTCTACCCGAATAGCGGCGAGCAGTGGGACGGGCCCCGGCGGGTGTGGACCGGGCAGGCCGGCTTCTCCGCCGCGCTGGCGTCGAGTTGGGTGCAGGCCGGTGCCCGCATCGTCGGCGGCTGCTGCCGGATTCGGCCCGCCGACATCACCGCGATGGCGTCATCGATCGGCTGACGCCCGTCGCAGATCAGGCCTGAGCCGACAGCTTCCGGTACGCCAGCACGGTGTCGATGATCCCGTATTCCTTTGCCTCCGCGGCGGTGAGGATCTTGTCGCGGTCGGTGTCCTTGCGGATGACGAGGGGATCCTTGCCCGTGTGGCGGCCGAGGGTCTCCTCCATCAGGGTGCGCATCCGCTCGATCTCGGCGGCCTGGATCTCCAGGTCCGAGAACTGACCCTGGATGACCCCGCCCAGGGAGGGCTGGTGGATCAGGACCCGGGCGTTGGGCAGCGCCATCCGCTTGCCGGGAGTTCCCGCCGCCAGCAGTACCGCCGCCGCCGACGCGGCCTGGCCCAGGCACACGGTCTGGATGTCGGCACGGACGTACTGCATCGTGTCGTAGATCGCCATCAGCGAGGTG
>CAMCWJ010000307.1 GCA_945882475.1 Bifidobacterium breve | reverse complement strand
AGGACGAGTATGACCACGCCGAGCTGATTCTCGAGGCCTACCGGTGGCACACCTCTGCTGCCGGGGGCGCGCGAGGGGCGGTGATGCTGGGCGAGGAGATGATCGACGAGGCCAGCCGCAAGATGGCTCTGGTGGTGGCGGCAAAGGGCCGGGCGGCCGGGATGACCCGGCAGGGCTCGGGGTTCGTTCCGCCGGTCGGTTGACGGCGGGCGACCCGTCAGTTGAAGGCGAAGGTGGTGAAGACCAGGCCGATCGCCAGCGTGGCCACGCTGACCGCGATGCCGGCCACCGCGAGGCCGTAGCCACCCTGGCCGCTGCGCTTGATCTGGTTGATCGCGAACGCCCCGAGAACACCACCGGCGATCGAGAAGAGGAAACCGCACAGCGGCAGCAGACCCAGGACCGCGGCGATCATGGAGAAGATGGCCAGTGAGTTGGTGCCGGCCTGGGCCGGAGGGTAGCCCGCCGCCGGATAACCGGGCGGATAACCAGGCGCCGGATACCCGACCGGGGGATAACCACCCGCGCTGTAGCCGGCCGGGACATAACCGGCCGGGGGATAGCCGGCGGGGGGATAACCCGGGGGATAGGCCGGGAGATACGGATCCCCGTAGGCCGGCGTGTACTCCATCGGCGGCGGCTCATCGCCGCCCGAAACTGGTTGCCCGCTCTCGTTCCGAGGGTTTTCCCCGGAGTCGCCGCCGGCAACTGTCATGCTGGGAACCTAGCGGATGGGTTGCGGGGAACGCCGTTGTCCCGGCACCGCTGACGACGAAGGAGAACCACATCATGACCAGTCCGTTCCAGCCCGGGCAGAACCCGTCGACCGGCCCGGGCGGTGTCCCGGGTTCCGCGCGCCGCCCACTGGGTCTGCCGACGCCGCCGAAAGGCTGGCCGGTCGGTTCTTACCCCACCTACGCCGAGGCGCAGAAGGCCGTCGACTATCTGTCCGACAACCAGTTCCCCGTCCAGCAGGTGACCATCGTCGGCGTCGACCTCATGCAGGTGGAACGGGTCATCGGCCGACTCACCTGGCCGAAGGTGCTTGGCGGCGGTGTGCTGACGGGTGCCTGGCTGGGCGTCTTCATCGGCCTGGTGCTGGGACTGCTAACCGGCAACACAGGCCAGGCACTTGTCACCGGCGTGATCGCGGGCATCTTCTTCGGCCTCGTCACCTCCGCCATCCCGTACGCCATGTCAAAGGGCACAAGGGATTTCAGTTCCACCATGCAGTTGGTGGCCGGCCGCTACGACGTGTTGTGCGATCCGCAGAACGCCGAGCAGGCCCGGGACATGCTGTCGCGCTTGACGTTATAGCCGCTGATCGGCCGATCGCCGGGCTACAGTGCTTGGGGTCGGCGCGCACGGTGGCGGAAGGCGGTTGGTGGTGAGGTTCGTAGGCAGGCAGGCCCGGCGGGCAACCGCCGTCGCCTTGGCCGCGGTGGTCACCGCCACCTCATCGGCGTGCGGATCAGCCGGCAACGAGGGCATGGTCAGTCTCTACACCCCGGCCAGCGAGACCGCGACCTTCACCGCGGTTGCCAAGCGCTGCAACGAGACCCTCGGTGGCCGGTTCCGTATCCAGCAGTTCAGCCTGCCCAAGGGTGCCGACGATCAACGTCTGCAACTGGCCCGTCGGATCACCGGCAACGACCGCACTCTGGACATCATGGCCTTGGACGTGGTGTGGACCGCGGAGTTCGCCGAAGCAGGTTGGGCGCTGCCGTTCTCCGATGATCCCGCCGGGGCGGCCGAAGCCGATGCTGCCGCGGACACCTTGCCCGGCCCGCTGGAGACAGCAAAATGGCAGGGCAAGCTCTACGCCGCGCCGGTCACCACCAACACTCAAATGCTTTGGTACCGAAACGATTTGGTGTCCCCGCCGCCGTCCACCTGGGATCAGATGCTGGCTGACGCGAATAGGCTGCACGCCGAGGGTGGCCCGAGTTGGATTGCGGTACAGGCCAAGCAGTACGAGGGGCTGGTGGTCTGGTTCAACACTCTGCTGGAGAGCGCGGGCGGCCGGGTGCTCTCCGAGGACGGCAAGACCGTCACGCTGGTCGATACTCCCGAGCACCGGGCAGCCACCGTCCGGGCACTGCAGATCATCAAGTCGGTGGCGACCGCACCCGGCGCGGACCCGTCGATCACCCAGACCGACGAGGGCACCGCCCGGCTGGCACTCGAGGCGGGCAAGGCTGCGCTGGAGGTCAACTGGCCGTTCGTGTTCGCCTCCATGCTGGAGAACGCAGTCAAGGGCGGCGTGTCGTTCCTGCCGCTGAACGAGAAACCCGAACTGGCCGGAAGCATCAATGACGCCGGAACCTTCTCGCCCACCGACGAGCAATTCGATATCGCATTCGACGCCAGCCGAAAGGTGTTCGGGTTCGCCCCGTATCCCGGTGTGACGCCCGGCCAGCCCGCCCGGGTGACCCTCGGCGGGCTGAACCTCGCGGTGGCCTCCACCACGCGGAATCGCGCCGAGGCGTTCGAAGCCGTCCGCTGCATCCGCAGCGAATCCAACCAGCGCTACACCTCGATCGAGGGCGGACTGCCCGCGGTGCGTACGTCGCTGTACGCCGACCCGGACTTCCAGAGGAAGTACCCGCAGTACGCCATCATCCGGGATCAGCTGACCAACGCAGCGGTGCGTCCCGCGACGCCGAATTATCAGGCGATGTCGACGCGCATCTCGGCGACGCTGGCCCCGATCACCGGCATCGACCCGGAGAGGACAGCCGACGAACTCGCCGTGCAGGTTCAGAAGGCGATCGACGGTAAGGGCCTGATCCCGTGACCGCACCCGTGCTCGGCTCCGAGGACCGCCGGTCCCAGCGGCGGCTGGCGTATCTGCTCATTGCCCCGGCGGTGATCCTGATGCTGGCGGTGACCGCCTATCCGATCGGCTACGCGTTCTGGCTGAGCCTGCACCGCTACAACCTGGCCAGTCCTGCCGACACCGCCTTCATCGGGTTCGCCAACTACCAGACCATCCTCACTGACAAGTACTGGTGGACGGCGTTTTTCGTCACCCTGGCGATCACCGTCATCTCGGTTGCGATCGAGTTCGTCCTGGGACTCGCGCTCGCGCTGGTGATGCACCGCACCATCTTCGCCAGAGGACTGATTCGCACGGCCGTCCTGATCCCGTACGGCATCGTCACCGTGGCCGCCGCCTACAGCTGGTACTACGCCTGGACGCCGGGCACCGGGTACCTGGCCGACCTGTTGCCGGATGGCAGTGCGCCGCTCACCCAGCAGATCCCGTCGCTGGCGGTGATCATCCTGGCGGAGGTCTGGAAGACCACGCCGTTCATGGCGCTGCTGCTGCTGGCCGGCCTGGCTCTGGTGCCCGACGACCTGCTCCGCGCCGCCGAGGTCGACGGGGCCGGGTTCTGGACGCGGCTGACCCGGGTGATCATTCCGTTGATCAAGCCCGCGATCCTGGTGGCGCTGTTGTTCCGGACCCTGGATGCGTTCCGGATCTTCGACAACATCTACGTGCTGACCGGCGGGTCCAACGACACCGCATCGGTGTCGATCCTGGGCTAC
>CAMCWJ010000306.1 GCA_945882475.1 Bifidobacterium breve | reverse complement strand
GGCGTGCCCACGCAGGTAGACCCACTTCTGCTCGGGCACTCCAAGCCGACGCGCGGCTTCGATCGACATCAGCACCGCAGCCGCGCCCTGATTCACCTGATCGCGTGCCACCAACAGTCGCGGATACGGATCACAGATCATCCGGTTATCGGCACTTACCGTGCAGATCTCCTCGACGGACCGCTGCACCGGTGAGGCCGAATACGGGTTTTTAGCAGCAACGGTGGTGAACGGGGCGAACAATTCGGCCATCGCCCGCCGATAGTCGGGAGTGCTCAACCCCACCCGGCCGCGGCGGGCATTCTCCAGAAGCCCGTACTGGGCGGGGGCCCCGACCAGGCCGTGCGCCACTGTGTAGTCGCTGAACAATCCCTCGTACCCGTAGCCACGGTCCTCTAGTTGACCGTCGACAGTCTCGGAGTGGTCCGGCTTTGTATCGGACTTGGCGAACGTCCGCAGGGTGGAGCCATTCTCCGAGCCGAACACCATCACGACGTCCGACCCGCCCGCGGCGATCGCCGCGGCGAACTCGGTGATCACATGTTGGGGCCCTTGGCCGCCGATGGGTTCGAGCACCGCCCGGGTGGGTGCTGCACCGATGCGCCCAGCCACCGATCGCGGGTAGTTGGTGGAACACCCCAGCGGTGACATTCCGCGGCCGGATATCTCGAACTGGCGGAGTCCGATGACGGTGTCAATGGCGCCGGCGACGGCGGCCGGATCGGCCCCGGTATCGACCAGTGCGGCCGACGCCGCAGCAGTCGCCAACTCCACCGACGACATGCCCCGGTAGCCGGCGTCGTCGATGCGTTCAGTGAACTGCCCGACTCCGACGAGGATCGGCGTGCGTGGATCGACCGCGTTCACAGGCACCGCACCCTGTGCGTCATAGACCCTGGAGGATCTCCCGGGCCAGCGCCGCGGTGGCCGAAGGCGTCTTGCCGACCTTGACTCCAGCCGCCTCGAGGGCTTCCTGCTTGGCCGCGGCCGTGCCCGACGAACCAGACACGATGGCGCCCGCGTGGCCCATGGTCTTGCCCTCCGGAGCGGTGAAACCCGCGACGTACCCGACGACCGGCTTGGTGACGTTGGCCTTGATGTAGTCGGCCGCGCGCTCCTCGGCATCGCCGCCGATCTCGCCGATCATCACGATCAGCTTGGTGTCCGGGTCCTTCTCGAACGCCGCGATGGCGTCGATGTGGGTGGTGCCGATCACCGGGTCGCCACCGATGCCGATCGCGGTGGAGAAGCCGAAGTCGCGCAGTTCGTACATCATCTGGTAGGTGAGCGTGCCGGACTTGGACACCAGTCCGATCGGGCCCTTGCCGGTGATGTTGGCCGGCGTGATGCCGACCAACGCCTCGCCCGGAGTTATGATGCCCGGGCAGTTCGGACCGATGATGCGGGTCTTGGTCCCCTTGTCGATGTTGTAGGCCCACGCGAAAGCAGTGTCCTGCACCGGAATTCCCTCGGTGATGACCACCAGCAGTGGAATCTGGGCGTCGATCGCCTCGATGATGGCGTCCTTGGCGAACGCGGGCGGGACGAACGCGATGGAGGTGTCGGCGCCCGTCTCCCTCATTGCCTCAGCGACCGAACCGAACACCGGCAGAGCGATGTCGTTGCCTGCTTTATCCTTGTGTGCCACGGTCGTTCCGGCCTTACGGGCGTTCACCCCGCCGACCACCTGGGTTCCGGCCTTGAGCATCAGCGCGGTGTGCTTGGTGCCCTCGCCGCCGGTGATGCCCTGGACTATGACCTTGGAATCGGAATTCAGAAAAATCGACACGACTATGCGTCCTTTCCGGCAGCGGCGGCGAGCTCTGCGGCTTTGTCGGCGCCGTCATCCATGGTCTCGGCCAGGGTGACCAACGGGTGATTGGCTTCGGCGAGAATGCGTCTGCCTTCCTCGACGTTGTTGCCGTCGAGGCGGACCACTAGTGGCTTGTTGGCGTCGGCGCCGAGCATCTGCAGCGCCTTGACGATGCCATTGGCCACCGCGTCGCACGCGGTGATACCGCCGAACACGTTGACGAACACGCTCTTGACCTGACTATCGCCCAGGATCACATCCAGGCCGGCCGACATCACCTCCGCCGAGGCGCCGCCGCCGATATCGAGGAAGTTGGCCGGCTTGACCCCGCCGTGTTTCTCTCCGGCGTAGGCCACCACGTCCAGTGTCGACATCACCAGGCCGGCACCGTTGCCGATCACCCCGACCTCACCGTCGAGCTTGACGTAGTTGAGTTCGTGCTGCTTGGCCTTGAGTTCCAGCGGATCGGTGGAATCGGCGTCCTCAAATGCGGCGTGATCGGGATGCCGGAAGTCGGCGTTGCCGTCCAGGGTCACCTTGCCGTCCAGGGCCAGGATCCGGTCGTCGGGAGTGCGCACCAGTGGGTTCACCTCGACCAGGGTGGCGTCCTCGGCGACAAACACCTCCCAGAGCTTGGCGATGGTCACCGCCGCGGCGTCGAGGACCTCGGCGGGCAGGTGGCCCTGCTCGGCGATCGAGCGAGCGAACGCGAGGTCGACACCCCGCACTGCATTGACCGGTACTTTGGCGAGGCGTTCCGGCTTGGTGGCGGCGACCTCCTCGATCTCGATGCCGCCTTCGACCGAGCACATCGCCAGGTAGGTCCGGTTGGCCCGGTCCAGCAGGAATGAGAGGTAGTACTCCTCGGCGATGTCGCTGGCCTCGGCCACCAGGAGCTTCTTGACGATGTGGCCCTTGATATCCAGGCCCAGGATGTTCTTGGCGTGTGTGTAGGCGTCGTCCGGTGTGGCGGCGTACTTCACACCCCCGGCCTTGCCCCGGCCGCCCACTTTGACCTGTGCTTTGACCATCACAGGCCGACCGATCTCCTCGGCAATGGCCTTGGCATCCTCGGCAGACTCGGTGACCCGTCCCGGGGTGGTCGGAACGTTGTGCTTGGTGTACAGCTCTTTGGCCTGATATTCGTATAGGTCCATGGGCTCTCTGTCTTTGGTGGGACTCTGTCGTTGGTGGGAGTGTCCGGGGGGAACTGTATATACCCGTGACGGGCATGAATGCGCGGCCCACCCCGATCCGCGGATGCAGCCCCGGCCCGAGTGATTCAACTCACAATCCACAGCCTTATTCGGAGTTGGGTTGCCACCGAGGTCTCAATTTGGTTACCTTCATCGGTACTAGATAACGCTTTGGTCACGACGCGAGGACTTCGGCTTTGAGGCAGCAGCTCAGCTCGGCCCCATCGGCAGGCTCGCCCGCCCGACTCAAAGTCATCCCCTCCCCGGAGTTTGATGCCATGTCTGACGCGGCCGACCTCACGCCCGCCGTGGTGCCCGCCGAGTTCGCGGCTGCCAAGGTTCGCTCGGAGCGCCCGATGTTCAGCAGCACCGAGGACACCGACATGCTGCCCCGCACGCCGCAGCACCGTCGGCAGCCGACCAGCGCCGCGAGGGGGCGCGTGCTGATCGCCGCAGTGGCAGCGGGTGCGGCAGTCGCAGCTGCCTACACCGGGGTCAACCCCCGCGCAGACTTGGCACCGACAACCCGGACCGTCCTGGCCAGCGAGACCA
>CAMCWJ010000305.1 GCA_945882475.1 Bifidobacterium breve | reverse complement strand
GAGACGCAGTTGCTACGGGAGCGCCCGGATCTCGCCCCCGCCGGTGCGATCGGGCGGCCACGGATCCCGGTCGAGATCAACCACGAGCCCTTCCTGACCCTCGGCATCCACATCGGTGCCAGGACCACCAGCATCGTGGCTACCGACCTATTAGGGCGCACTCTCGACGCCGTCGAGACACCCACTCCTAGCGGCCCGCAGGCCGCGGCGCTGGCCGCACTGGCTGATAGCGCCAACCGCTACCTGGGCCGTTGGCATCGGCGCCGGGCGCTGTGGGTTGGGGTGGCTATCGGCGGCGCGGTGGACAGCGCCGCGGGTCAGGTTGACCACGCCAGGCTCGGTTGGAAGCAAGCCCCGATCGGTCCCGTCCTGGCGAGTGCCCTGGGACTGCCGGTGTCGGTGGCATCCCACGTCGACGCGATGGCCGGCGCCGAGTTGCTGCTGGCCAAGCGCGCAGTTCAGCAGCACTCCGACCCCGGCAGCATCCTCTACATCTACGCCCGGGAAACCGTCGGCTTCGCGCAGGTGATCGGCGGCGTCGTGCACACCCCGGCCGGCGGCGCCGGCACGGTTGCGGGTCTGCCGGTGCAATCGGATTCACTCGGTGGCTCCGGCCAGTTGGAATCGACCGTCAGCGACGAGGCAGTGGTCATCGCCGCCCGGAAGGCCGGGATCCTGCCCGGTTCCGGCCCGAAGTCCTCGATCGGGGCGCTGCAGAGGTTGGCCCGACAGGTCGATGACCCCGCCGCGGCGGGTGCCCGTGCACTGCTGGCCGAACGGGCCCGGGTGCTCGGCGGGGCGGTCGCCCTGCTGCGTGACATGCTCAACCCTGGTGACCTGGTGGTCGGCGGGCAGGCTTTCACCGACTACCCAGAAGGCATCGAGGGAGTCAGCGCGTCCTTCGCCGAGCATTCCCGGCTGCCCGGCCGCGACATCAGGGTGACCGTGTTCGGCAACCGGGTGCAGGAGGCCGGTGCCGGCGTGCTGGCACTGAGCAACATCTACGCCGATCCGATCGCAGCGTTGCGCCGATCGAAGAACCTTCGGGCCCGCACGATGAGCGACTCACTCAGGCCGCGCCGGCCGCTGGTGTCGCGGCATTGAGGATCCTCAGGCCCCGCGGGGTCCCGCTCACCCCGCTCCCCAGGTGACCGGCAGTGCTACCAGGCCGGACCCTAACGCCTCGCTGTTGATGCCGAGCGCTTCGACATCAACCGCCAGCCGAAGGTCCGGTAACCGTGGAATTACCTGGGAGATAACGGCATTGAGTTCCATTCGGGCCAGTGGGGCGCCCAGGCAGTAGCGGCCCCCGTAACCGAAGGACAGGTGCGGCGTGCCACGGCGGTCGAAGTCGACGGCGTCGGGGTCATCGAAGAACGCCGGGTCGTGATTGGCCGAGCCGGGATCCAGGAGCACCAGTTCGCCGGCCTCGATACTGATTCCGGCGATGTTGATGTCGTCGCGCGCGTAGCGCGGTATCCCCACCCCGCCGATGAGTGAGGCCCGGAGTAACTCCTCGGTCGCCTTGGGAATCCGCGAGGGATCCTCGCGCAATTCCCGCCACAGCGTTGGGTTGGTCAGCAACTGCACCAGCTGGATCCAGATCTGAACCACCGTCGTCTCGTACCCGGCGAACAGCAGACCCATTGCCAGCACCGCGATTTCGACGTCGGCGAGATCGTCTTGCTCACACAGCCGTGAGATCACGTCGTCGCCGGGCCGGTTGCGTTTGTCGGCGACGAGGCTTATCCCGTAGTCGACCAGCGCTGCCATACCCTGCCCCGACTCCTCGGCATCGTCGGCGAATGCGGCGGCATCGACCCAGACCCGGAACCTGTCCCGGTCGCGGTAGGGCACGCCCAACAATTCGCAGATCACCAGCAGCGGCAGTGGCAGAGCCAGTTTCGCGTGCAGATCGGCCGGCGGACCGTCGGCGACCAACTGGTCCAGCAGGCCTTCGGTCAGCGTCTCGACCCGGGACGCCAGACTTCGCAGCCGGCGGGGGGAGAAGTGCGGCTGCAGGAGTTCACGCATCCGGCGGTGGCCGGCCGGTTCGGCCTCGAAGTCGCCCATCGGCCCACCGAACAACGCCGACGCCCGGCTTCGCGGCGCGGTCTGCGGCGAACGGTGCGAACGGCCCAGACGGTCGTCGTCCATCAGGGTGCGCACCTGCGCGTAGCCGGTCACCAGCCACGCCTGGTCGCCGACCGGTGTTCTGATCCGGTGTATCGGGCCCTGCGCCCGCAGCGCCCGCAACTCGGGTCCGGCCTGCAACGGATGTGGCTGGGGGAACGGCAGCTGAGCGGTCATGGCTTCGACTATGACCGCCGCGGGGCCGCTGCGTGCCCCGTTTTGCGCACTCCACCGGCCGGCCCCGGTGCTACGTTGGAAACGGGTCACAGCAAGGTTGCTGGTCAGCGGGAAGGAGCCGGCGTCAATGAAAGTACTGCTGCCGCATCAGCTTCTGGAGCACAAGGTCAGGTCGGATTTCGACCGCGACATCCGGTCGAATTTCTTCCGCGGCCTGGAGTTCGCCGGGCCGGAAGGCGATCCCGGCTGGTTCGGGCCCGGCAGCGCGGTCTGGCACGTGCACTCGCACACCTCGGCGCTCATCTTCGGCCTGCAATGCGCAGCGTTCATCGAGCGCCTCGACCCGAGCATCTTCTGGATGGGTTCGGATCATTCCCGCGTCGTGGAACGCGACGACGACGGCGTACCGACCGGCCGGTTTGACCTCGAGGGTGCGCAGATCCGGTTGGCGCACTCGGTCGCGTTCTTCATCGGCACCGCATACGGATCGACGGCGACGGCCGAACGCGTCGCCGGGGCGGTGCGGGCCATGCACCACACCATCAAAGGCGTGCGCCCGGACGGGGTGGCCTACGACGCCGACGATCCCGAATGGCTGCGCTGGAATTACGCGACCGTGGTGTGGGGAATCGCCACCGGGCACGAGATGTATCACCCGTTTCCGCTGCGCGACATCGATCGGTACTACGGGGAGTTCGTCCGGGTGGGCCACGCACTCGGTGGCACCGACCTGCCTGCGACGAAGGCCCAGACAATGGAGTGCCTGCGGTCCTACCTGCCGAGGCTGGCGCTCACGCATGGCGCGGCACTGACCACCGGCGATGCACTGGCCGCCAACCCTGATGTTCCGCAGTCGGCCAAATTCTTCGACTGGGCGATCCGGGACTCGATGCCGGACTGGGCCGCCGAGATGGTGATGTACCGCCCGCCGCACCCGGTCGAACGCGCCGCGCGACGGGCCGCCACCTGGGCCGCCCTCAACGGCACCCAGACCGCCATGGGGCCGCTACCGGAGTATCGGGAGGCTCAGCGCAGGGTGGCCGCCGGCACGACGGTGACGCACACCGAACCCGCCTATGTTCCGGGCAGTGACCGGGTGCGCAGTCGCGCCGCCGTCGAGCGCACGCTTTAGCTGCCGGTTATTGCATTTCGCATTTCCTTAACGATTCCAAACAATGTTGAGGCGGTGTGATCTATGCCGCATTTCGTTGTTTCGGATGAGAGTTTCTCAGCTCTGACGAAATGTGGACCGGACTCGATCGGGG
>CAMCWJ010000304.1 GCA_945882475.1 Bifidobacterium breve | reverse complement strand
AAGCGCTTCTCCATTGAAGGTAAGTCCGTGATCGTCACCGGAGCCTCGGGAGCCATGGGCTCCGAGGCCGCAAAGGCACTGGGTGCCGCGGGCGCGAACGTTACTCTCGCCGGCACCAAGGTCGCTGTGCTGGAGGAACTCTGCGCACTTCCGGAACTCACCGGCCGCAGCACCATCGTCGCCCGACGACCCGACGAACTCGCCGACGCCGAAGCCATCGTCGCCGGTGCGGTGGCTGCCTTCCGCGGGATCGACGGGATGCTCGTCGCCTCCGGCATGAACAAGGTCGGCCTCATCACCGACCAGTCCGTGGCGGACTGGGAGTCGGTAATGGACGCCAACGTCAAGGGCTCCTGGCTGATGGCCAAGGCCGCGGCACCGTTGCTCATCGGCCAGGGTCGCGGCGGCTCAGTAGTGCTGGTGTCCTCTACCCGGGGCAAACTTGGGCATCCCGCTGGATACACCGCCTACTGCCCGTCCAAGGCCGCCGTCGACCTGCTGGGCAAGACGCTGGCCGCCGAGTGGGGCTCGCACCAGATCCGGTGCAACGTGTTGGCGCCCACGGTCTTTCGCTCGGAACTCACCGAGTGGATGTATGCCGACGACGACAAGGGCCGCGCCACCCGCGAGGCGATGTTCTCCCGCATTCCGCTCAAGCGGTTCGCTGAGCCGGAGGATTTCGTGGGAGCACTCATCTACCTGCTCAGCGATTCCTCGTCCTTCATGACCGGACAGGTGCTGTACCTCGACGGCGGCTACACCGCGTGCTGACCGGCTCCGCAGCGCGATCGGTTGCCGTTGTGGGCGGCGGACTGATGGGTCGTCGCATCGCAGGGGTGATGGGACGCGCGGGGTTGCCGGTGGTGCTGTGCGATTCCCAACCGGCCGTGCTTGACAGCGCGTTGACCGACGCCCGGTCAATGGCTCCCGACGCGCACATCGTCGGCAAAGCGGACCTCGCCGCGGCAGTAGCGAACGCCGATCTCGTCATTGAGGCCATCGTTGAGGACCTCGACGCCAAGCGGGCACTCTTCGCCGCTGCCCGCGACGCCGCACCGGAGGCACTGCTGGCGAGCAACTCGTCTGTCATTCCCATCTCGCGCATCACCGAGGGCCTGGCCGGCGCAAGCCGCACCATCGGCATGCACTGGTGGAACCCACCGGACCTCATCCCCATCGTCGAGGTGATCCGCGGCGAACACACGTCGACCGAGTCGATGGATACCGCGTTCGAGGTATTGGAGTTCGTCGGCAAGATTCCGGTTCGGGTACAGCGGGACGTTCCCGGCTTCGTCGGCAACCGCCTGCAGCACGCGCTGTGGCGAGAGGCGATCGACCTTGTGGCCAGCGGGGTCTGCGATGCCGAAACAGTCGATCTCGTGGTCCGCAACACCATCGGACTTCGTCTCGCCGCCATGGGTCCGATCGAGAACGCCGATTACGTCGGCCTTGATCTCACACTGGCCATTCACGATCAGGTGCTACCGAGTATCAACAGCGATCCGCATTCCAGCCCACTACTCAGGGACAAGGTCGCAGCCGGCGAGCTCGGCGCGAAAACGGGCCGGGGATTTCTCTCGTGGCCGGCCGGCTCCCGCGACACCGCGGCGGCCCGGTTGGCCGCGCATATTTCCCGACAAGTCACGACCTAACCACCACAACCATTTCGAGAGGACGTCATGACCTACACCTGGCCGCTGGGCGATGCGGAGAGCCAACTCGAGTTTGTCGACCTGTCCCACTCCTGGGGTCTGGGCCAGCCGTGCTGGCCGTACTTCGAGGACGTCAAGATCGAACGCCTGCATGGCATGGCCAAGAGCCGGGTGCTGACTCAGAAGATCACCACCGTCATGCATTCGGGCACCCATATCGACGCACCCGGCCACGTGGTCGAGGGCACTCCCCTGCTCGACGAGATCCCACTGAGTGCCTTCTTCGGCACCGGTGTCGTGCTCGATGTGCCGATGGGCAAGTGGGAGAAGATCATGCCGGAGCACCTCGACAAGGCAGCCGAGAAGACACCGGTCCGCGAGGGCGACATCGTGATCGTCAACACCGGATGGCACCACAAGTACGCCGACAGCGCGGAGTACTACGCCTACAGTCCGGGCTTCTACAAGGAAGCCGGCGAGTGGTTCGTCTCCAAGGGTGTGAAGGCCGTCGGAACCGACACCCAGGCACTCGACCATCCGCTTGCCACCGCCATCGGGCCGCACGGGCCAGCGGAGGCCACCGGCGGTCTACTGCCCTGGGCATGCAAGGAGTACGAGGAGGAAACCGGCAAGAAGGTGTCCGAGGAATTCGCGCTGTGGGAGCCCTGCCACCGCGAAATCCTCACTAACGGCATCTACGGCTTCGAGAACGTCGGTGGCGATATCGACAAGGTGACCGGCAAGCGCGTCACCTTCGCCGCCTTCCCGTGGCGCTGGCGCGGCGGCGACGGATGCATCGTCCGCCTGGTGGCGATCACCGATCCCAAGGGCACCTACCGCATCGAGACCGGGCAGAACTGACGTGCGCATCACCCGTCATGCCGATGCGGTGCCCTACGCAGCACCGATGCACACCGGGGTCGACACTCGGCGCCTACAGGGCCTCGAAGCCGGACCGTCGGAGAACTTCTGGGTGGGACTCTCGGTCTATCCGCCCGGCGGTATCGCCGAGTCCTCGCCAACCCGCGCGGAGACGGTGTACGTGGTCCTCGACGGCGAGCTGACGCTGACCTGCGAAGGGCAGCACACGCTGGGCAAGCACGACTCTGTGCACTTCGGCCCCGGCGAGACCCGCGAACTGGTCAACGCCAGCGATCGTGACGCCACCATGCTGGTGATCATCGCCTACCCGAAGGAAAGCTGATGAGCGTCATCCTCACCGTCGCACCGACGGGACCGATCGCCTTCAAGTCGGACAATCAGTTCCTGCCGACGAGCCCGGAAGAGATCGCATCAGCCGTGCATGAGGCGTACCTGGCAGGAGCGACGGTTGCACACCTGCACCTTCGTGACGAGAACGAGATGCCCACCGCAGATCCCATGATCGCCCGGCGGACCATGGACCTGATCGCAGAGCGCTGTCCGATACACATCCAGCTGTCCACCGGGGTCGGGCTCTCGGTGCCGTTTGAGGAACGCGAGAAGCTCGTCGAGTTGCGTCCACGCATGGCCACCCTCAACCCGTGCACGATGTCCTTCGGCAAGGGCGAGTTCCGCAACCCTCCCGATGGAGTTCGCCGACTTGCCGCACGCATGCGCGAGTTGGACGTCAAACCCGAACTCGAGGTCTACGACACCGGTCATCTCGATGCCGTCATGCGCCTGTATGACGACGGCCTGCTCGCTGAGCCGTTGCAGTTCTCCATCGTGCTGGGTGTCGCGGGCGGCGCCGCGGCAACACCGGCGAACCTGGTGATGATGGTTGAGCGACTGCCCACGGACTGCGTCTGGCAGATCATCGCCATCGGACGGGCGAACCTGAACCTCACCGGGATCGGCCTGGCGCTGGGAGGTAATGCCCGCGCCGGACTGGAGGACACCCTCTACCTCCGCAAGGGTGAATTGGCGCAGGGCAATACGCCGTTGG
>CAMCWJ010000303.1 GCA_945882475.1 Bifidobacterium breve | reverse complement strand
CCTCACCACGCCGGGCCTCACCACGCCGGGCCTCACCACGCCGGGCCTCACCACGCCGGGCCTGACCACACCGGGCCTGACCACACCGGGCCTCACCACGCCGGGTCTGACCACACCGGGCCTGACCACACCCAGCGTCGCGCTACCGTCGGCGGCGGCGCTTCCTTCGCTCACCGATCCGGCGCTGACAAACCCCGGCCTGACCCCGGGTCTGACCACCCCGCAGCTCGGTATCGACCCAGCGTTGACCAGCCCGTTGGCCCCGGGCATCGGCTTGCCGATCGAGCAGCCGATCACCGCTCCGCTCGGACCGGTGGCCGGCACCTACCCGATCCTGGGTGACCCCTCGATGCTGACCCCGATGGCTCCGGCGAGCGCTTCCACCGGGATCATCGGTGATATCAGCAGCGCGGCAAACCAACTGGGCGTCGGCCAGGCAATCGACCTGCTCAAGGGCGTCGTGATGCCCGGCATCACGCAGGCGATCCAGAACGCGGGCGCCGCTGCGGCGGCGGCTCCGGTCGCTGCCGCTCCGGCCGTCGAGGCCGCCGCCGAGGTGGGCGCAGCCGGGTAGCAAAACCTGCACCGAAACGGCACCGCAGGCCAGGCACCGGGGTAATCGACTCCGGATGGCCCCTGCGGTGCCGTTGTGTTCCCAGCATTCCCGCCGTGTTCCCAATATTTCCGCCGCGTTCCCAATTTTCACAGTGTTACCACCAGCCCGTGTCGCAACGCTGGCAACAGCTGACGCATACGTAACATCGCAGTGTGTCTCGCCGTCCCGCCCCGACGATTCTGTTCACCGCAATTGCGGCGACTGTCGTGGCGCTGCCGCTGGGTTTCGGCGGACTGCCGGACCGGTCCACCGGTCCAACTGCCGATGACACCATCCTGATCCAACAATCGCTTTCCGGCGTCGGTGGTGGCCAGACCATCCGCGAGATCACCCAGGCCGAACCGTTCTCGATGGTCGCATTGACTGGAACCGACCTCACCGACACCTCCGCCCGGGTGCGCGCCAAGCGGGCCGACGGCACCTGGGGGCCGTGGTACGCCGCGGAGAACCTTCATGACCACTCCGGCGATGGCGACGGCCGCGTTCCCGGCACCGACCCGATCTTCGTCGGATCCACCACGGCCGTTCAGATCTCCCTCGCCCGGCCGGACGGCGCGGCGGTCACGGTCGAGCCACCGCAGAACGGTGTGGATGCGGGACGGGAGTTGGGATACGTTCCGGCGAATGCCGAACAGCCGCTAACCCAGACCCTTTCGGCGATCCTTATTACTCCGCCCACATCGCCGGTCGACGCGCAGTGGACGCCCCCGACCGCGGTACTGGGCCCCGGACAGCCCCCCAACATCATCAGCCGGGCTCAGTGGGGAGCCGGTACCGGCGGGCGGTGCGGCGGGCCGTTCTACGGAGACGGCGTCCGCGCCTCCGTGGTGCATCACACCGCCACCGGCAATGATTACTCCCCGCAGGACACTGCGGCAATCCTCCGGTCGATCTACGCGTACCACACCATGACTCTGGGGTGGTGCGACATCGCCTACAACGCTCTGGTCGACAAGTACGGCCAGGTATTCGAGGGGCGCGCCGGGGGAATCACCAAGGACGTCATGGGTTCTCACACCGGCGGGTTCAACCGCGATGTCTGGGGTGTATCGATGATCGGCGACTTCGAGGACACCCCGCCGCCAGACATTATGGTCAGGACAATCGGACGGCTGATCGGCTGGCGACTGAGCCTGGACAAGGTGGACCCCCTCGGTACCATCCGGCTGAAGTCCGACGGCGGGTCCCACACGATTTATCCCGCAGGGTCGACCCCGGTGCTTCCCGAGATCTTCGCGCACCGTGATGTCGGCAATACCGAGTGCCCCGGGAACGCCGGCTACGCTGCGCTCGCCGAAATCCGCTCCATTGCAGCGCAATTCAACCAGCCCCCGGATGTCGTCGAAGCGCTACGCGGGGGGGTGATCCTGGCCCGCTGGGAGGCCGACGGCGCCCAGGCCGGTCCGCTGGGTCTGCCCACTTCACCGGAGGCCGCCGGGGACGACAGGACGCGGTACGCAACCTTCGAGCGGGGTGCCATGTACTGGTCGCCGGAAACCGGCGCGCAACCGCTCACCGGCGCGATCTACCAGGCCTGGGCCGCACTGGGCTACGAGCGCGGCGCGCTCGGCCTGCCCACCAGTGGGGAGATCGCCGAGCCGGAGTGGATCGTGCAGAATTTTCAGCACGGCACGCTGAACTTCGACCGCCAGACCCACAACGTCATGCGCGTAATCGACGGTGTCACCCTGCTGATGCCGCCGCCGTCGCTGGACGGCCCCCCCACCCAACTGGAACGGTTCACCCGCGTTCAGACGCGATAAGGCGATTCGCAACGCGTCCGGGCGGCTAGAGCCACCAGCGCTCGAGCACCCGGGCCAGCCCGTCATCACTATTGGGGGCGGTGACCTCGTTGGCCGCCGAGATGGCTTCCGGGTGCGCATTGCCCATCGCCACACCCAGGCCGGCCCACCGCAGCAGGGGCACATCGTTGGGCATGTCACCGAATGCAACGATGTCCTCGGCGACGATCTCCAAGGGGCGGGCCACCTGTTGGACCCCCACCGCTTTGGTGATCCCGATCGGTGAGATCTCGACCAAGCCGTCGTTAGTCGAGTAGGTGATATCGCCAAGGACGCCAACGTGTTTGGTGAGGATCCGCGCGATCTCGGCACTGCTCGTCCCGACTTTGCGGACCAGTAGCTTGATCGCCGGTGAACTCAGCAGGTCGCCGTGGGAGACCTCGGTGTGGTCCGGATTGAGCCAGGCATGCTCGTACCCGGGCGCGCTGACGAACTGCGGCGTCGCCGAGTCATGGGCGCTGCGTCCCACCCGCTCGGCAGCCAGGCCCGCCCCGGGAAGAAGACGGGTGGCGATCTCGGCCAGTTCAGCGAGTTGCTCGACCGATAGCGTCCGGGCCCAGAGCACCCGGTCGTTGGCCGAGTCGTAGACCACTGCCCCGTTGGCGCACACCGCCATCGGGGCGAATCCCAGCGCCTCAACCACCGGCGGAATCCAGCGCGGCGGCCGGCCGGTGGCCAACACGAAGTGCACACCAGCCTCGACGGCGGCCGTCACCGCCTGTCGGGTGCGGGCGGTGATGCGCTCCTCTGGGTCGAGCAGGGTGCCGTCGACGTCGCTGGCGATCAGGGCGGGCAGCATCGCGACTAGTCCGCCGCCGCAGCGCCGCCGTCACGCCGGGCCCGTTTCGCGGCCCGCTGGGCGGCCTCGGCGGCCTCGAGTTCGGCGGCGCGGGCCGGGGTGGGCGCGCCGCCGCCGAGGCGGGCGGGCACCCAGTACTCGCCCGGCGGATACGGTCCGTAGGCGTCCTGAACCTGTTCGAGCAGGTGCTGCATGCGGGTCCGCAGCAGCGCGGTCAGTTCGTCGACCGGCAGCGTGGGCATGATCGGTTCGCCGACCGCCATCGTGATGGGCACCTTGGGCCGCCACAGGTTCCGCGGGTGGTCTTTGGTCCAGATGCGCTGAGCCCCCCACACGATGTGCGGGATGATCGGCACGTCGGCGGCGATCGCCATCCGGGCCGCGCCCGATTTGAATTCCTTCAGCTCGAAGCTGCGACTGATGGTCGCCTCCGGATAC
>CAMCWJ010000302.1 GCA_945882475.1 Bifidobacterium breve | reverse complement strand
TCCGGCATTGCGGGCGATCACATCACGCGGGGTGCACAGTGCCACCGCGCGTCGGGCCGGCGGCGTGGACAGCGGACCCTGCGGCGCGAAGATCAACTGCTCGATTCCTCCGGAGGCAATCTCGGTGCGCTGGTAGCCGTCCGGGATGGTCAGGGTGCCTGACGACCCGGTCGCCACGTCGATGACATCGAAGGTGCCGTTATTGACGCGGTCCTGCACGTCGACACCGCTGGGCCACACCGTGACCCGCTTACTGATCGGCGCGGCGCCCCACCACCGGTCATTGGCGACGAGCACTACCGCACCTTCGGCGAGTACCGAGTCGATCTTGTAGGGGCCCGATGACGGGAACCGCTTGAGCGCCTCCGCATCCATGCCGGGGGTGAGTTCCCAGATGCTGTTCCACGCCTGGCCGATCCGGCCGACCGCTGCCGGGTCTGAACTGAGCAGGGCAGCGGTGACGTCGATTCCCAGTTGGTCGGAGATCACGTGCGACGGCATCAGCGATGTGGCAGTGAACAACTCGGTGTAGTCGATGATCCCGCGGCCGGGCAGAAAGTTCACCCGCGCCTTTTTCTGGCCGGCCTGGCATTCGATCCCGGCGATGTCCAGGTAGCCGGCCTGGGTGGCGGCGTCGAATCCGGGGAACCGACCCGACTGTGCCGCCCAGGTCAGCACCATGTCGTCACAGGTCAACGGTTTTCCATCGGAATACACTGCGGCGTCGGC
This sequence comes from Bifidobacterium breve, assembly GCA_945882475.1. Lineage (GTDB taxonomy): Bacteria > Actinomycetota > Actinomycetes > Mycobacteriales > Mycobacteriaceae > Mycobacterium. The sequence goes on along the minus strand of CAMCWJ010000302.1, from coordinate 2,976 downwards.
AATCTGGTAGTCCAGCACCAGCGGTTCGCGGCCCGCCACCGTCACCGAACCGAAGTCGTTGTCGGCCAGTGCTTGACCGTCCGGACCGTGGAAGCTGAAACCGGTCAGCGTTCGCGCGAAGGCCTGCGGACCGGCCGATGCCGCTCCGCCGACGGTGTTGGTGTTGTAGTCGCTCAGGGTGCCGTCGACGACGTAGTCAACCTGCTCGGCGACGCCGGGCGAACAGGATGTGAGACACCCCGCCGCGACGGCTGCCGCCAGGAAAACCGCGGCTGCCCGGCGGGCCCTGCCAGACACCGAGGTCTAACGTTCCCGCTTGCCGGACGGCCGCCGAGGCCGGACCGGGCGCGCTCCGGGTGCGGGCTTGGCAGCCGACGGCGCCCCGGCGACCGCATCCTGCAACTCGGCGCCGAGGCTGTCAGTCAGTTCGACGGCCGCCTGGGCGGGCTTGCGGCGGTTGAGCACCCGCCGGTTGTGGTTGCGCACCAGTTGGGTGCGCTCCCGCAGCGTCACCAGCAGTGGGGTGGCGAAGAAGATGGACGAGTAAGTGCCGACCAGGATGCCGACCAACTGGACCAGCGCCAGGTCCTTGAGGGTCCCCACGCCAAGCACCCAGACCGCGACGACGATCAACGCGACCACCGGCATGATCGAGATCAGGCTGGTGTTTATCGAGCGCATGAATGTCTGGTTGATCGCAAGGTTGGCCTGTTCAGCGAAGGTGCGTCGGGTGGTGTGCTCGAAGCCCTTGGTGTTCTCCTCCACTTTGTCGAACACGATGACCGTGTCGTAGAGCGAGAAGCCCAGAATCGTCAGCAGGCCGATCACGGTCGCCGGCGTAACCTCGAAGCCCACCAGCGAGTACACCCCGGCGGTGGTGATGAGGTCGAAACCCAACGCCGCCAGTGCCGCGATTGCCATGTACTTCTCGTAGCGGATGGTGATGTAGATGGTGACCAGGACCAGGAACACCGCCAGCGCGATGAGCGCCTTCTTGGTGATCTGGCCGCCCCACGTCTCCGAGACCGCCGAGTCACTGATGGCCTGCTTGCTCGGTTGGCCGTCGACGCCCTTGGTCTGGAACCTGGTGAACAACGCTTCGCGCAGAGTGGCGGCCTCGTCGTTGGTTAGCGTCTCCGACCGGATCTGCACCGTAGACGTCGCCCCGTTGCCGACGATCACCACAGTTTGAGGGCTGCGACCCACGGCTTGAGTGAAGGTCTCCTCCACCTGGGTCACGGTGGCATCCCCACGCGGGAACGACACCTTGGTGCCACCCTCGAAGTCGATGCCGAAAGTGAAGCCGCGCAACACGATACTGGCGATAGCCGCAGCCACTATCAAGAAGCTGATGCCGAACCAGAGCTTGCGCCGGCCGATGACGTCGAACGCGCCGGTGCCGGTGTAGAGCCGGGTGAAGAACCCGTGCCGAGGCAGCGGGCCGCCCGCAGCCTCGAGGTCGGTCAACGCCGGTTCGGCCAATTCAACGTCGGCCGGAACTGCATCGGCCGACTCTGCGTCGTCCGATACGGCGTCGACCAATTCTGCGTCGACAACGATCTCGTCGACCGGCACCTCGACATCATCGGTTGCGTCTGCAGGCACGTAATCGTCGTCGGTGTTGTCGGCCATGCGTTAACCCCGTCCCGTCGCGGCGGCTGTCTCTGTCTCTACCTGACCGGCCGCACGTCGCTCCCGGGCGATCTGCTGAACCGCCCCGAGTCCGTTGTACGCGGGCTTGGCCAGCGTGGTGGACTTCGACGCCAGGTACACCAGCGGCCAGGTGATCAGGAATACCACCACCACGTCGAGGATGGTGGTCAGTCCGAGGGTGAACGCGAAGCCCTTCACCTGCCCGACAGCAAGGGCGTAGAGGACCGCGGCGGCGAGGAAGCTGACCGCGTTGCCGGACAGGATGGTCTTGCGGGCACGTTGCCACCCTCGGGGCACCGCCGAACGGAACGAACGGCCTTCGCGGATCTCGTCCTTGATGCGTTCGAAGAACACCACGAAGGAGTCCGCGGTGGTGCCGATACCGATGATCAGACCGGCGATGCCGGCCAGGTCGAGGGTGTAGTTGATGTAGCGACCGAGTAGCACCAGGATGCCGTACACCATGGCGCCGGAGGCGACCAACGACAATGCGGTGAGTAGCCCCAGCACCCGGTAGTAGAGCAGCGAGTAGAGGAGCACCATCGCCAGACCGATCGCGCCGGCGATCAGGCCGGCCCGCAATGAGGTCAATCCCAATGTGGCGGAGACGGTTTCGGCTTCCGACGACTCGAAGGACAGCGGCAGGGATCCGTACTTGAGTACGTTGGCCAAAGACTTGGAGCTTTCCGCGGTGAAAGGCGGGTCGCCGCCGCTGATCTGAGTGCGCCCGCCGGGAATCGCCTCCCGGATCTGGGGGGCACTGACCACCTCGGAGTCCAAGGTGAACGCAGTCTGGGTACCGATGTTGGCCGCGGTGAAATCGCCCCAGGTGGTGGCCGCCTCGTCCTTGAACTCCAGGTCGACGATGAAGGCCCCGCTCTGCGAATCAAATCCCGACGAGGCGTTCTTGATCTGGTCGCCGGAGATGATCGACTTGTCCAGGATGTAGACGTACTTCTTGTCCTGCGAGCAGGTGACCAGCGGCATGGCCGGATCGTCGTTGCCGGCCAGCGGGTCTTCCTGGTCGCACCGGCCGGCGACGTACTGCACCGCGAACAGCAGCAGGGTCTGGTTGTCGCTCTGGCGGAGTTCCTTCTCGAACTTGATCCGGCCGGCGAGATCGGTGCGCGGATCCGGCGGTCCGGGCGGCGGGGTGGGCTGTCCGGGAGCGGCCGGGGCCGTACCGGCCGGCGGGGTCGGGGCCGGCGGCGTCGGGCCCGGGGTGGGCTCCAACGGGAAGGGCCGCGGCTGCGGAGCCGGAGATGTAGGCGCGGCAGGTGTCGGTGCTGCCCCGGCAGGGGGCGCGGGAGCAGTCGCCTGGCC
>CAMCWJ010000301.1 GCA_945882475.1 Bifidobacterium breve | reverse complement strand
ACAAGATGGACCTCATCGACTGGGATCAGGAGCGCTACAACAGGATCCGCGACGAGTTCCACGCCTTCGCCGCGCGGCTGGACATCCACGACGTCACCACCATTCCGATCTCGGCGCTGCACGGCGACAACGTGGTCACCAAGTCCGCTGCGGCGCCCTGGTACGACGGTCCGCCACTGCTGAGCCACCTCGAAGATGTCTACATCGCCGGTGACCGCAATCTCGTCGACGTGCGCTTCCCGGTGCAGTACGTGATCCGGCCGCAGACCCTCGAGCACGCCGACCACCGCAGCTATGCCGGCACCGTCGCCAGCGGGGTGATGCGCCCCGGGGACGAGGTGGTGGCGCTGCCCGGCGGCAAGACCAGCCGGATCACCTCGATCGACGGCCCGGAAGGCCCGGTGTCCGAGGCGTTCCCGCCGATGGCGGTCTCGATCAGCCTGGCTGACGACATCGATATCTCCCGCGGCGACATGCTGGCGCGGCCGCAGAACCAGCCCGCCACCACCACCGAGTTCGACGCGATGGTGTGCTGGATGGCCGATGTCGCCACCCTCGAACCGGGCCGCGACTACGTCATCAAGCAGACCACCCGCACCACCCGGGTCCGGGTGACCGCGCTGGACTACCGACTTGACGTCAACACCCTGCACCGCGACAAGAGCGCGACCGCGCTCAAGCTCAACGAACTCGGCCGGGTCAGCCTGCGCTCCCAGGTGCCCCTGCTGCTCGACGAATACACCCGCAATGCGGCCACCGGGTCGTTCATCCTGATCGACCCGGACACCAACGTCACCGTGGCCGCCGGCATGGTGCGTGACACCGCGCCGGCCGCCAGTCGCAGCGCAACGCCGAACACGGTGCGCCACCAGTCCCTGGTGACCGACCGGCTGACCAAGGGCCGCACCCTGTGGTTCACCGGGTTGTCCGGATCGGGCAAATCCTCGGTGGCCGTGCTGGCCGAGCAGACCCTGCTTGAACGTGGTTGTCCCGCTTACATTCTCGACGGGGACAACCTGCGTCACGGCCTCAACGCCGACTTGGGCTTCTCAATGGCCGACCGGGCCGAGAACCTGCGTCGCCTGGCGCACATCGCGACCCTGATGGCCGACGCCGGGCTGACCGTGCTGGTGCCCGCCATCAGCCCGTTGGAGGAGCACCGCGACCTTGCCCGCGCGGTGCACGAGCAGGCGGGTATCGAGTTCTTCGAGGTGTTTGTCGACACCCCACTGGCGGACTGCGAACGGCGCGACCCCAAGGGCCTCTACGCCCGGGCCCGGGCCGGCGAGATCACCCAGTTCACCGGCATTGACAGCCCCTATCAGCGGCCCAAGAACCCGGATCTGCGGCTCACCCCCGACTTCAGCGCGGCGCAACTGGCTGATCAGGTCGTCGAGTTGCTGGATTTGCGGGCGTGAACGACCACGAACTGGCCGCCGCGCTGGCGACCGAAGCGGGACGGCTGCTACTCGAGGTGCGAACCGAATTCGCCGACTCGCCGGCTGAGGAGCGAAAAGCAGCCGGGGACAAGCGTTCTCACGATCTGTTGATGATGCGATTAGCCGACGCCCGTCCGGCCGACGCGGTGCTCTCCGAGGAGGCCGCCGACGATCCGATCCGGTTGCGCTGCGATCGCGTGTGGATCGTCGACCCCCTCGACGGGACGCGGGAGTTCTCCGAACTCGGCCGGGCGGACTGGGCGGTGCACGTTGCGCTGTGGCAGGCCGGGGAGTTGGTGGCCGGGGCGGTGGCGCTGCCGGCCCAGGGCGTCACGCTGACTACGCCTGTGGTGCCGGCTCCGCCCGCCGCGCCGGCGGTGCCCCGGATCGTGGTCTCGCGCACCCGCCCGCCCGCCGTCGCACTGTTGGTCCGGGACCGACTGGCCGGAACGCTGGTCGAGATGGGCTCAGCCGGTGCGAAGGTGGCCGCCGTGGTGCAGGGTCTGGCCGAGGTGTACGTGCACGCCGGCGGTCAGTACGAGTGGGACTCCGCGGCACCGGTGGCCGTCGCCCGCGCGGCGGGCCTGCACACCTCCCGGATCGACGGCACGCCGTTGCGCTACAACCAGGCTGACCTGCTGTTGCCCGACCTGGTGGTGTGCCGGCCCGAACTGGCGGGCGCCGTGCTGGCCGCACTGGCGCAGGAGAGCCCTCTATAGGCCGGTTCTCAGGTCTGTCGGCCCTTCGCTGCGCTCTCGCCGGGGATCGGAGGATCGCCACATCGGAGACCATCGCGTGGGGGATACGACGCTTTGCTGGCTCACCCCGGGCCGCCTGACCAGCGATACTTGCGCTCAGCGTCTTCTCAGGTACTTTGGCATCGACACAGCCCGCCCCTCCGAAGGGAACCCCAATGCAAATCTCACTTCGTTCGCAGATGGTCGCGGGCGTCGCGGCCGTCGGCGCGACTGCCATCGCCCTCACCCCGATCGCCCAGCCCGACCTGACACCGGCCCTGCAGCGGGTGTCCGCCGCGGTGCAGTTGTCCGCCCTGGACCTGGCGAACCCCATCACCGCCCTGGCCGGCGTCGCCGAGAACCTCAGCGCGAGCATCTTCAGCCAGGCTCCGCTGCTCGACCCCTACTCCGACCTGTTCTGGCCGGACTCGTTCTACACGCCCGAATTTGAGTACTTCTATGGCCCGGGCTACCTCGGCCTGGTGCCGGATGCGGCCAACCGGTTCTCCACCGGCGGGGTGAGCGCCCTGATCAACAACGTGTCGGGTTACGCCGAGGCCGGCATCTACGTGCCACTGGCCCTCGGCGCCGGTGTGGGAGCTGCACTGTTCAACGCCCCCGTCGCCGTGGTGAACGCAATCGGCTACCTGGCCGCCGGTGACACCGAGGCCGCGCTGGCCGAACTGCAGACTCAGATCCTCGGTCCGCTGACCGGCGGCATCCAGGGCGCCCTGGCCGGCGTCGGCTACATCGTGGACAACGCCATCGCCAATGTGCAGACCGTGCTCACCAGCACCGTTCCCGGCCTGGTGGCCGTCCTGGTCAACCAGGTCGTTACCGCGGCCACCTACCTGGTGCAGTCGGCGGTGGCGACCGCGGGTGCGGTAGTCACCGACCTCGTCGCCCTGGATTTCCAGAGCGCGTGGAACAACTCGGTGAACGGCTTCATCGGCCCCAACGGAACGCTGGGCCAGCTGGTGGACCTGACCGTCGGACTCGGCATCATCGAGGACGTCGAGTACACCGACCCCGTGGAGACGATTCCGACGGTCGTTGCCCCCAGCATCCGCTCGGTGCTGACCAGCGCCGGCCAGCGTCTCGGCGACTACAGCTCCTACGGCGACGGCGGCATCGCCAATGACGCGTTCGAGCCCCCGGCGCCCGTGCTGTCTGCTGCCGCCCAGCCCAAGCGGGCTGCGTCGGCCGCGTCGGTGGCTTCGGTCAAGACCGCGGTCGCGGCGTCGCCCACTTCGCAGGCTCCGGCCGGCGATGGACCGACCGCGCAGGCTCCGGCTGGCGACGGCGAGTCCGTCGACCGTCCGGCTGCCGGTGACGCTGCGCCCGCTCCGGCAGCCGACGCGGCACCGGTTGCCTCGAGCGCCGGCGACTCGGCCGATGCCGCTGCCCCGGCAGCCGAGAAGCCGGTGAAAGAACGGTCGGCGCGCGGTGCCGCCAAGCGGGCCGCAACCAGGTAGCACCCCGCGCACGTCGTATCAGAAGAGGAGCGGTGCCCCGGCCGGGGGCACCGCTCCGATTCA
>CAMCWJ010000300.1 GCA_945882475.1 Bifidobacterium breve | reverse complement strand
CTGGTGGCAGGTGGTGTGGCACACCTGGCCGGAGCGCGTTCGGCGGCCGAGGTCTGCTGGGCGGTCGGCACCGTGGCCGCGCTGGTTCCGGCCCTCTGGTGGACGATCGCCGGATTCCGTAAGGGCCGGTTCGGTGTCGACGTCCTCGCGGTGGTCTCCCTTGCCGGTGCGCTCGCGGTCGGTGAGTATCTGGCCGGTGCGCTCGTCGGCGTGATGCTGGCCACCGGACAGGCCCTCGAGGCGGCGGCCGAACGGCGCGCCACCAAGGATCTGCGAGCGCTGCTGGATCGGGTTCCGCGCACTGCCCGTCGGCGTACCGGCGACGAGTATGAGGTCGTCGATCTGGCGGCGATCGCTGTCGATGACGTGGTGGTCATCGGAGCCGGCGAGGTGCTGCCGGTTGACGGCGTGGTGGTCTCGGAGTACTCGATCATCGATGACTCCGCGCTCACCGGCGAATCGGTGCATGTCCGCCACGAACGTGGCGAATCCGTGCGCAGTGGCAGCGTCAACGCCGGCGGTGGGCTGGAGGTGCGGGCCTGCGCGACCGCCGCCGATTCCACCTACGCCGGGATCGTCCGGCTGGCGCAACAGGCTGCGGCCGAGTCGGCACCGGTCGTGCGACTCGCAGACAAGGCGGCGGCCTGGTTCGTTCCGGTGGCGCTCGCGGTGGCCGGCCTAGCCTGGCTGCTTAGTGGATCGGCCACCCGAGCCGTCGCCGTTCTCGTGGTCGCCACTCCCTGTCCGCTGCTGCTGGCCGCACCCGTCGCGATCGTGTCCGGATTGTCCCGGGCATCTCGGATCGGAGTGCTGGTTCGGGGCGGCGGTGCCCTCGAAACACTGGGTAGGGCAACCACTTTGGTGCTGGATAAGACCGGCACTCTTACGTCGGGGCGACCCCGCGGCACCGATGTTGTGACCGCACCCGGCTGGACGATCGATGAGGTGCTCAGCCTGGCCGCCTCCGCCGACCGACTCTCACCGCATGTGCTGGCCGCCGCGATCGTCGAGGAGGCACGGACTCGCGGCCTGACGCTCGGCATGCCGACAGTCGCCGAGGAGGAGGCTGGCACCGGGGTATCGGCGGTGGTCAACGGGCGAACCGTGCATGTCGGCAATCTCGAAATCGGATTGTCCGACTCCTCCTCGTCGCTGCGCTCCGTATCGTCGACGGACGACCTCGACGGCGAGGTGGCCGGGTGGACCGCGTCGGTGGTCTCGCGGGCATCCCTTGACGGTGCGGTGATCGCCTGGGTGCGGATCGACGGTGAGCTCGCCGGCGGGATCTTGTTGAGTGATCCGCTGCGGGCGGATGCGCCCCGGACATTGCGGCGCTTGCGCGCGGCGGGCATAAACCGAGTCGTGATGCTCACCGGAGATCGCCCCGCACCGGCGCACCAGATCGGCATCGTCCTCGGTTTGGACGAGGTGGCCGCCCAGCAGACTCCGGCGGACAAGGTTTCCCGGGTGCGAGCCGAGCGCGACAGCGCGGTGACGGCCATGGTGGGTGACGGCGTCAACGACGCACCCGCCCTGGCCGCGGCTGATGTGGGAATCGCGATGGGCGCCAGAGGCTCGACGGCAAGCTCGGAGGCCGCCGACATCGTGCTGACGACGGACCGGCTTGATCGACTGGCCGACGCCATGCTGATCGCCCGACGGTCCCGTCGCATTGCGCTGCAGAGCGCAGTCGTCGGTATGGTTCTGTCGTTGATAGCCATGGGATTTGCCGCTGCGGGCCGGCTGCCGCCGGCAGCCGGTGCGCTCCTTCAGGAGGCCATCGATCTTGCGGTGATCCTCAACGCCCTGCGGGCGTTGCGTATTGACCGCGCGGGCATGAACCCGCTGAGTCCCGATACCGAGATGCTGGTGCGCCGGTTCTCTGCCGAACATGACCGGATGCGCGACGATCTGTCGATCCTGCGGGACGCCGCCCGGCAGGTGTCTGCCGGCGAGCGGGACGCCGCCCTGATGACGTTGGGCGCGGCGGACCGGTTTCTGCAGGGCACGCTGCTGCCACACGAGGCCGCCGAGGACAGCACCCTCTACCCGGCACTGGCCGGGCCGCTGGGCAGCCCGGAGGCCACCGCCACGATGAGTCGCATGCATGCCGAAATCCGTCGACTAGCCCAGCGACTGCACAGCCACCGCGAGATTGCCGAGGCGGCCGGGACGGTGACGGCCGAACAGTCCGACGATCTACTGGCCTGTCTCTACGGCCTGAACGCCCTGCTGGGCCTGCACTTCATCCAGGAAGAGGAGAACTTCTTCGTGCTCGCGCCGACCGTCGCCGAGCCGACCGATCGCCCCTCCGGCGGCGCATCGGACGGGGTGTGAGGTGGCTGACCCGCAACGTGCGGGTGCTCTCGGTGGTGTCGTTCCTACAGGACGCCGCCAGTGAACTGCTCTACCCGCTGCTCCCGATCTACCTGACCGCGGTGCTCGGTGCCCCGCCGGCGGTGGTCGGGGCGATCGAGGGTGCCGCCGAGGGCGCGGCGTCGATGACCAAGCTGGCGTCGGGCCCCCTCGGAGACCGGTTCGCCAAACGGCCGCTGATCGCCACCGGCTACGGCATGGCAGCACTGGGCAAGGTGATCGTCGCGGCGGCCGGCGCGTGGCCGGGTGTGCTCGCCGGGCGGGTAGTCGACCGGCTCGGCAAGGGAATCCGCGGCGCACCTCGGGACGCGCTCCTGGTGCAAGGGATCGAATCCGGTTCGCGAGGAAGGGTTTTCGGGTTTCACCGCGCTATGGATACCCTCGGCGCGGTGGTGGGCCCGCTGATCGGCCTTGCTGGCTATGAGTTGCTCGACCACCAGATTGCACCGCTGCTGTACATCGCGATCATTCCCGCCGTGCTGTCGGTGTTGCTTGTCTTCCTGGTGCGGGAGAAACCGCTCGACGTGCCCCGACCGGTTCGTGAGCCGATGTTCACCGGGTGGCGCGAACTGCCGCGTCGGTTCTGGCGGGTGACGACGATCGTGGTCGGGTTCGGTCTGGTGAACTTTCCCGACGCGCTACTTCTCCTGCGGCTCAACGAGATCGGCTTCGGAGTGGTCCAGGTGATCCTGGCCTACGTCACCTACAACCTGGTGTACGCGGTGGCCAGTTACCCGGCCGGGCTGCTGGCCGACCGGTTGCCGCGCTCGGCGGTGTTCGGCATCGGGCTGGTGTTCTTCGCAATCGGCTACATCGGGCTCGGCCTGACCACCGACCCGGCGACTGCCTGGGTGCTCATCGGCGTCTACGGGTTGTTCGCCGCCTGCACCGACGGCGTCGGCAAGGCCTGGATCTCCTCGCTGGTCGGCTCTGATCGACAGTCCACCGCCCAGGGCGTGTTTCAGGGCGCCAGCGGGTTGGCGATCCTGGTGGCCGGAGTGTGGGCCGGACTGCTGTGGGGCGCCGACGGAAGCCTGCCGCTGCTGATCTCCGGTGTCGTGGGCGCTTGCTTCGCGGCGCTACTGCTCGGGAACTGGGCCTTGCGGCGAGCTGGATAGGCTCACCGGTATGCGCTCGATCCACGTCATCGGCATCGGGGTGGGCGACCCCGACTTCGTGACCGCACAGGCCATCCGCGCACTCAATGACACGCAGGTGTTCTTCGCGATGGACAAGCGCGACGCGACCAGCGATCTGGTCGAGTTGCGCCGCGAGGTCTGCCGGCGCTTTATCTCTTCACCGGACTACCGCTTCGTCGAACTGTCCGACCCACCGCGAGCC
>CAMCWJ010000299.1 GCA_945882475.1 Bifidobacterium breve | reverse complement strand
GATCATCGCTACGATGACCCGTCGGACCGCAACGCATCAACGAGCCTGTGGCCCAAGCGGTTTCACGCCTCCGCCGATCCCGGCCGGCCCACCCACATTCATCTGCGGACGCAGGGCGAACCCAATCAGCGCTTCGCGCTGCTGTTCGTGGACTGGCTCAACGCCAACCCGGGCGTACGGGCGGAATACCTCGGCGTCAAACGCGACGAACAAGCGCTGGGCCGGTGGCTGGCTGAGGCCTACCGGCGTGCCGGGTCCTGGGCGGACGGGACCGGCTGGTCGCCGGACCCCGTCAGTTAACCGCTGTCGACGCGTCGGGAACGGGAGCCGGAACCGGTGTCGCGTCGGACGGGGCCTGCTCAGGCGAGGCCGGATTGTCCGGGTCGGACGAGGCCGGATCGGCCGGGGATTCGCCGGGTGCGGGTTCGCCGGTCAGTGCCGGGGTGGCCGGGGCGCCGACGGCGTTGGTCAGTGGGGCGCCGCAGACCAGGGCGCCGTAGTCGGGGTCGTTGTCGGCCGGGGTCAGCTTGGGATTGATGATCTGGCTGGCCTGAACGACGGTCTGCTCGTCCACCAGGATCTCGCAACTCAGGTTGGCCGTGTACGGCCATTGGATGGAGATCCGCATTCCGGCCTCGGCGGCGTCGGTCAGCACCCCGGTGGCCTCGAACGTGCGGCCCGGCAACATCGTCGGGCTCGCGCTGTTGACCTGGACATCGCTGATCCGGTAGGTGATCACCGCGCCCCGGGCCAGGCCGCTGATTTTGGCCCGGTAGGTCACGTTGTGCTGCTGGAGGTCGGCTGGCTGCTGAACATCTGGCTGCTGAACATCTGGCTGCTGAACGTCGTCGTCGGCCGCGGCCGGGCCGGCCGCGAGCAGTCCCGCCGCGAGGAGTCCGGTCACCTGCAGTGTCACAGTGGCAACAAGCGTGCCAGTGCGTATCGTGCGTCCCACGGTGGACGAGACTACGCCTACCGCCAGGTCAGTTGCATCCCGAGGTCGGCCAGCCAGGCGTCGAGGTCGTGGGAGTGCGCGGCCAGGCCGCCGATGGCGACGACCGCTGCCTGCACCGCCGCCTGCGTCGCCGCGGTGGTCAGCAGGCCGTGGCGGTGCGCCTCGAGTAGTTCGTCGAGGTCGACCAGGTCGGTGCCCCGGCCGGTCCGCACCACCAGGTCGAGGTAGTGGTCGCGGGACTCCCACCGCTGCGGGCCGACGCTGATCTGCCCGACATCCAGGTAAAAGTCCTGATCGCGCTCGTAGCCGGGGTTGAAGTGGAACACAGTGGCCCGCAGTTGCAGCGACGGCAGCAGCCAGGACTCCAGATAGTGGAACTGGGCGCGTCCCGGGGTGGGCCGGGCCATGTAGAGACCCCACGGGCACAGCCGGTACTCGTCCACCTCGCGGACGATGCCCTTGGGATCGGTGTTGGTGCGCGCGAGGAGGTCGAAGGTCTCATGTTTGGGCGGGTGGATCCGTCCAGCTTACGGCGATCGCAGGCCTGGGCTGTCGGCGTCCCGGCCTACCCTGTAGTCATGGCTTTCGCTACCGAGCACCCCGTCATCGCGCACTCGGAATACCGGGCGGTCGAGGACGCGGTGCGCACGGGCGCCCGGTTCGAGGTGGTCAGCCCGCACCAGCCTGCCGGCGATCAGCCCGCGGCCATCGAGGCACTCGAGCGCCGGATCAGGGCGGGGGAGCGCGACGTCGTTCTGCTCGGCGCCACCGGCACCGGTAAGTCCGCCACCACCGCCTGGCTCATCGAGCGACTGCAACGGCCCACCCTGGTGATGGCGCCGAACAAGACCCTCGCCGCACAGCTCGCGAATGAACTGCGGGAGATGTTGCCGCACAACGCTGTTGAGTACTTCGTCTCGTACTACGACTATTACCAGCCCGAGGCTTATATCGCCCAGACCGACACCTACATCGAGAAAGACAGCTCGATCAACGACGATGTGGAGCGGCTGCGACACTCGGCCACCTCCAATCTGCTATCCCGGCGCGATGTCGTGGTGGTGGCGTCGGTGTCGTGCATCTACGGCCTGGGCACCCCGCAGTCCTACCTGGACCGGTCGGTGGAGTTGCAGGTCGGCACCGAGGTGCCACGCGACGCGCTGCTCCGGCTGCTGGTCGATGTCCAATACACCCGCAATGACATGTCGTTCACCCGCGGGTCGTTCCGGGTGCGCGGCGATACCGTCGAGATCATCCCGTCCTATGAGGAACTTGCCATCCGCATCGAGTACTTCGGCGACGAGATCGAGGCGCTGTACTACCTGCACCCGCTGACCGGCGACGTGATCCGCAAGGTCGACTCGCTGCGGATCTTCCCGGCTACCCACTATGTGGCCGGTCCGGAGCGGATGGCGGCGGCTATCTCGACCATCGAGGAAGAACTCGCCCAGCGCCTCGCGGACCTCGAGGCCCAGGGCAAACTGCTGGAGGCGCAGCGGCTGCGGATGCGCACCAACTACGACATCGAGATGATGCGTCAGGTCGGCTTCTGCTCGGGCATCGAGAACTACTCGAGGCATATCGACGGCCGGGAGGCCGGTTCGTCGCCCGCCACCCTGCTGGACTACTTCCCGGAGGACTTCCTGCTCGTCATCGACGAGTCCCACGTCACCGTCCCGCAGATCGGCGGCATGTACGAGGGGGATATGTCCCGCAAGCGAAACCTGGTTGAGTACGGCTTCCGGCTGCCCTCGGCGGTCGACAACCGGCCGCTGACCTGGGAGGAGTTCAGCGCCCGGGTGGGTCAGACGGTGTACCTCTCGGCCACGCCGGGGCCCTACGAAATGGCCGCCACCGGCGGCGAGTTCGTCGAACAGGTGATCCGCCCGACCGGCCTGCTGGATCCCAAGGTGGTGGTCAAACCGACCAAGGGCCAGATCGACGACCTGATCGGGGAGATCCGGGCCCGCGCCGAGCGCGACGAACGGGTGCTGGTGACCACCCTGACCAAGAAGATGGCCGAGGATCTCACCGACTACCTTCTCGAGGTCGGCATCCGGGTGCGCTATCTGCACTCCGAGGTCGACACCCTGCGCCGGGTGGAACTGTTGCGGCAGTTGCGACTCGGCGACTACGACGTGCTGGTCGGCATCAACCTGCTGCGCGAGGGCCTGGATCTGCCCGAGGTATCGCTGGTGTCCATTCTCGACGCCGACAAGGAGGGCTTCCTGCGGTCAGCCCGCAGCCTGATCCAGACCATCGGCCGCGCGGCCCGCAATGTCTCAGGCGAAGTGCACATGTACGCCGATAAGCTCACCGACTCGATGAAGGAGGCCATCGAGGAGACCGACCGCCGCAGGGTCAAGCAGATCGCCTACAACGAGGCCCACGGCGTGGACCCGCAACCGCTGCGGAAGAAGATCGCCGACATCCTCGATCAGGTCTACAGCGAAGCCGACGACACCGACGCGACCGTGGAGGTCGGTGGTCGCAACGCCTCGCGGGGCCGGCGGGCAACGGGAGAGCGGGGCCGGGCCGGCGCCGGTATCAGCCGCGACGCAACCGGCATGCCCAGGGCCGACCTCGCCGACCTGATCAAGGACCTCTCCGAGCAGATGATGTCCGCCGCCCGCGATCTGCAGTTCGAACTCGCGGCCCGGCTGCGCGACGAGATCGCCGACCTCAAGAAGGAACTGCGCGGCATGGACGCCGCAGGCCTCAAGTAGCGTCTGCACGCATGACGGACACGGCCGCGGGGACCGGCAG
>CAMCWJ010000298.1 GCA_945882475.1 Bifidobacterium breve | reverse complement strand
AATCGCGCTCATCGGTGGCGGCAGCATGGGGGAGGCACTCCTTGCGGGGTTGCTCAGGGCAGGCCGCCGAGCCACCGACCTGGTGGTTGCCGAGCGGATGCCTGAGCGGGCCCGCTATCTGTCCGAGACATACTCGGTGCGGCTGGCGTCGGTCACCGAGGCGGTGCTCGAGGCGGAGTTCGTCATCGTCGCCGTCAAGCCCGCCGATGGCGAGGCGGTAATTGCCGAACTCGCCCAGGCGGCCACCGACGCCGAGCGCGGGTCGGTCGAGCAGGTGTTCGTCACGGTGGTGGCCGGGGTCACCACCGGCTACTACGAGTCCCGGCTACCCGCCGGGTCGCCGGTCATCAGGGTGATGCCCAACGCCCCGGCTCTGGTCGGCGCGGGGGTGACCGCGCTGGCCAAGGGCCGGTTCGCCACCTCCGAACAGCTTGCCGAGGTGTCCGCACTGTTCGACACCGTCGGTGGTGTGCTGACGGTGCCGGAGAGCCACCTCGATGCCGTCACCGCGGTATCCGGATCGGGTCCGGCGTACTTCTACCTGTTCGTCGAGGCATTGGTCGATGCGGCGGTCGCGGGCGGCCTGAGCCGTCCGGTGGCCACCGATCTGGTGGCTCAGACCATGGCCGGATCGGCAGCCATGCTGCTCGAGCGCATCGACTCCCAGCGCGGCCTCGGGGCCGAGATCGCCGGCACCATCCCCGCCCAACTGCGGGCGATCGTGACCTCGCCGGGCGGCACCACTGCCGCTGGCCTGCGCGAATTGGAGCGCGGTGGGGTGCGCGCTGCCGTCGCTGCTGCTGTCGATGCCGCCAAAACCCGCTCTGAGCAGCTCGGAATTACAACAGAGTAGTTCTGCTGCCGCGAAACTTTTTAACAAACACCCGTCGCAGGAACCCCATTGGCCACGCTATTCTCCTCCTGTATGCGTGGTCTGGTGCCAGCGGTGGGGAAGCCGCTGGAGCCGTCCGCGCCTGACCGAAATGGGTTGCGATGACGGCAATGAACGGGCGGGACTCCGCCGGCGGCAAATCGGCACGGGACGCCGGAGCGGCCGACGCCGCCGCGGTCGGCCGAACGCAGTTCCTCACCGTCGCCGAGGTGGCCGCGCTGATGCGGGTCAGCAAGATGACCGTCTACCGGCTCGTGCACAACGGGGAACTCCCGGCTGTGCGGGTGGGTCGGTCGTTCCGGGTGCATGCCAAAGCCGTTCACGATCTGCTGGAGACGTCGTACTTCGACGCCGGCTGACCAACCCGTTTTGGCGTTCGGACCGCCCGGCTGGGTAAGGTAGCGGAACTAATGGCAGGCCCGGTGTGAAACGGGCGATCGGGACGTAGGTAGCGGAGTTCATGGGTTCAGTCATCAAGAAGCGGCGCAAGCGGATGTCGAAGAAGAAACATCGCAAGCTGCTGCGCCGTACCCGGGTCCAGCGCAGAAAACTCGGTAAGTAGTCCACGCCGCGTCTCGGCGCGCAGGCGCTTCAACGCGCGGGACCACCGGTTGCCCCGTTAGGCTGAGTCGATGGAACCCGGCGGCTCCGGTTCGGATGCGCAGTATCACCCCCGGGTGGTGCTTGTCACCGGTGCCTGCCGTTTCCTCGGCGCCCACCTGACCGCCCGGCTGGCGCGCAACCCGTCGCTCGATCGCGTCATCGCCGTCGACGCGATCGAACCCGGTAGGGATCTCAAGACCCGCTTGGGTCGCGCGGATTTCGTTCGCGTCGATATCCGAAATCCCGCCATCGCCAAAGTGATTCGCGACAACGACGTCGACACCGTGGTTCATGCGGCGTCGGCTTCGCACGTGCCGGGATCGACCGACCGGGCTGCGCTCAAGGACCACAACGTGATGGGCGCCATGCAACTCTTTGCGGCCTGCCACCGGGCGCCGACGGTGCGCCGGGTGGTGCTGAAGTCCACCTCGGAGGTGTACGGGTCGGACGCCCGCGCCCCCGTCGTGCTGACCGAGGACAGCGGTCGTCGCCGTCCACCGAGGGAGGGTTTCGCCCGCGACAGCATCGACATCGAGGGCTACGCGCGGGCTCTGGGTCGCCGCCGGCCGGATGTTGCGGTGTCAATTCTGCGGCTGGCCAACATGATTGGGCCGTCCATGGACACCGCGCTGTCCCGCTATCTGTGCGGCCCGGTGGTGCCGACGGTGTTCGGCCGCGACGCCCGGTTGCAACTGCTGCACGAGCAGGATGCGATCGGGGCCCTGGAGCGGGCCACCCTGGCCGGCCGGTCGGGAACGATCAACATCGGCGCCCGCGGAGTCATCATGATGTCGCAGGCGATCCGTCGGGCGGGCCGGGTGCCCCTGGCGGTGCCGTCCATCGGGGTGTGGGCGGTGGACTCGCTGCGCAAGGCCACGATGAGCAGTGAACTCAACCGCGACCAGCTTGCCTACCTCAGTCATGGACGGGTGATGGACACCACCCGGATGCGGCGCGAGTTGGGCTTCGAGCCCGGGTGGACCACGCTTGAGGCGTTCGACGACTTCGTGCGCGGCCGCGGTCTGGCGCCGATCATCGATGCGGCCTGGCTGGGTTCGGTGGAGAGTCGCGCGGTGGCCGTGGCGTCGCGGTGGGGAAGCTGACCGGGCGAATGGAGGGATCGCAGATGGGGTCGAAAGCGAAAGTCATTCCGCTGCATGGTGAAGGCCGTGCCGGCGAAAGGGCGGCGCAGCGCGCCACCGCTTCCCGGCGGCACCCCTCGGCACTTCCGCATCCGGAGGCCGACGAGCAGGTCGAAGCCGTCATCCGGGAGTTCGAGCAGCGTCGCGCCGGGGCCGATTCCGGGCCGGGCGATCTCGCCCAGCGCATCGCCGGGGTGGCTGATTTCCTGCGTAAGCGCCTGACCGGCGACTACACCGTCGACGAATTCGGTTTCGACCCGCAGTACAACGACGCCATCGTCCGTCCGGTGCTGCGGTTCTTCTTCGAGAAGTGGTTCCGGGTCGAGGTCAGCGGAATCGAGCATGTGCCCGACCTCGGTGCCGCTCTGCTGGTCGCCAACCATGCCGGCACTCTGCCGTTCGACGGGCCGATGCTTTCGGTGGCCGTGCACGATCACCACCCGGCGCACCGCGATCTCAGATTGCTGGGCGCCGACATGGTCTTCGACACCCCGGTGCTGGGCCCGTTGGCCCGCAAGGCCGGGCACACCCTGGCCTGCAACAGCGACGCCGACCGATTGCTGGAGGCCGGCGAACTGGCCGCGGTGTTCCCGGAGGGCTACAAGGGCCTGGGCAAGAACTTCCGGGACCGCTACAAGTTGCAGCGCTTCGGCCGGGGTGGATTCGTCGCGGCGGCACTGCGCGCCCGGGTGCCGATCATCCCGTGCGCGATCGTCGGATCCGAGGAGATCTACCCGATGCTGGCCGACGTCACACTGGTGGCCCGGGTGCTCGGCATGCCCTACTTCCCGGTCACACCGCTGTTCCCGCTGGCGGGCCCGGCCGGGCTGATGCCGCTGCCGTCCAAGTGGCACATCGCCTTCGCGGCGCCGATTGAGACCGACGGCTACGACGACGGCGCGGCCGATGATCCGATGGTGACCTTCGAACTGGCCGATCAGGTGCGCGAGACCATCCAGCAGGAGCTCTACGGCCTCCTCGGCCGTCGCCGCAACATCTTTCTGGGCTGATCAGTTTCTGGGCTGATCATCTTTTCTGACGAGCCATCGCCCTCGCCGCGATCGCGGCCACCTGAGCGTCGGTCTCGGCACCACTGGCCTCGCCGATCA
>CAMCWJ010000297.1 GCA_945882475.1 Bifidobacterium breve | reverse complement strand
TTTGCTTCACCTCACCCCGATCATCGACCGGAATTGCGTAAGCTCTGAGGATGCGAAGAGCCCTTGCGGGGGCGGCGGTGAAGGAGGTGAGCGACATAGCCGGTGGTTCCCGGACCCGTCGGTTCCGGACCGGTGGTTACCGGACCGGTGGGTCGAAGGCCGAAGCCATTCCCCTGCATACAGGTCCGGCCCGCGCGTGGTCCCGTGCCCACGCCGCGGTACCCCGTAAGGCGTCCGCGACGCCGAAGCCCTCAGCCCGAACCGCCGAGGAGATTGAGGCGGTCATCCGGGAGTTCGAGGGGCGGCGTACGAGTGCAGTTGCGTCGACATCGTTGTACGCCCCCACTTTGCGGATTAAGCGTCTTGCGGCGCCGCCGGGCCCCGACACCTATGCGCAGGCCCTCTGCGGGTTGTTCAAAATCGATCCCCATGCGGTTGAAGTGCCTGAACCACGGCAATGTTAATCCCGACATTCCGCTGTGTCTGGTAACGGATACACGGACGAAGAGGTATTACGACGATCTGAACATCACGGCCCTGTACGACGAGGTGATAACCGAACTCCACGATGATTACCCACGGGACCGCATCGCTTCAACATTCTGGGCTTCTCCCAAGATTTGGGCCATGTCGAAGCTGCCAGCGCCATTTGTTATCTTCGACACCGATCTGGTCCTGCACAAACCGTTGAAGGACCTCACGGATTGCGATCTTTTGTACCTGCATCGGGAAACGAGCGCGATCTACCCGAACCTCTTCGACGTCAAGGGCCCGCCCGGATTTGTGTGGGATGACGATTTGGTGTGGTCGTTCAGAAACACTCAACCCATGAACTGCGCTGTCGTGGGAATGTTTAGTGAAGCGTTCAAATCAGACTACGTCAAAAGATACTTCGACTTCGTTGTCGACTCAACCGGTGAGGTGCTCTTCGCGACCGAAGGATCCCGGATAATGCACCCGTGGTCATCGGCTCAAATTCTTGCGGAGCAGTGGCTCATTGCCGCCGTAGCAGATTACTGGAGGCATTCCAAGGGAACGCCGCTGAGGACCCAAGCGGTGTGTAGTGCGATATGGACTTCGGAGTTTTTCTTTCCCTTCAATATGGATCTGGGCAGCGACGCTGTTGCGGCGGAGGTGGAATCTACGTTTTATCACCTCTGGGGTGCAAAGGCTGTACAGAACAACAAGGGCAGCGACAAGTACCGAATCGTGCGCGACGTTCTGAATAGCGGCAGGCATATCGTCGAGAAGAATCCCCGCTTTAACGCAGTCCAGAACTTGTTCGACACGCTTATGGCAGAGATGCTCAACTGACCGCATCGTGGGACGAGAAGTCGCTGATCTGGATCGGCACCCGGGGCAGTCTGCTGGCCACCACCCAGGCCGGAGCGATTCGCGATCAGCCCATCGCGCGCGGTCATCGGGCCGAGTTGGTGTTCATTAACTCCGTCGGCGACCTTTCGGCCGGGCCGGTGACCGAGATCGGCGTGGGGCGGGGATCAGGCGTAACCCCGGCTGGCCTTTCGAACCCGCCGCGAACACGCGTAGATTTCTTGCGTGCGAACAGAGAACATCAACCACGCGTTCCTCTACGGCGTGCTCGATGGCACCCGGGAGGACGTCTACTACCACTTCGGGGTGGCGTCATCGGATACGCTGCTGACCAAACTGCGCGACGTCAGAGCCGTCGTCATGGCCGGATCAGGTTCGCGCATCAAGGAATTCGCGGAGCGCTGGAGTGAACTCAACGCGGGCACCGAGATCGTCGCCTTTCCCAAAGAAGACCGCTTCGTCACCCGCTACACCGCCGGGGTGCTGTTCGCCTCGCACGGCATGGGCATGCCGAGCGCCTCGATCGCACTGCAGGAACTCATGCGCCTGGTGTTCTTCCTCAAGCGCGGCGACCTGGATGCCATGGATGAGGTGTTCTGGTGCCGGGTCGGCACCAGTGGGGGAGTTGGGCTTCCCGTCGGCACCGTCGTCGTGACCTCAGAAGGATTGATGGCTGACCTCAAGCCCTACCGTCTGCTTAACGGGGGCACCGGCGAGTACTGGTTCGACGGACACTTCCCGGCCGAGAGTTGCAATGCGATCATCGCCGCCAACGAACACACCGATTTCGAGATCATCTCCGGCAAGACCGTCGCCGGCAATGAGTTCTTCCTCGAACAGTTCCGCCTCGACGGAGCAATCTGTTTGGAGACCACGGAGTCCAAGATGGGGTGGCTGCGTTGGCTGCAAGAGAACGGCGTGGTCAATATCGAGATGGAGGGCGCGATGATCGCCGGCTATCTCAACCACTGGGGCTTCTCGAAGTTCGCGATGATCTGCGCCACGATATTCAACCGTCTGGAGAGTGATCAGATGACATCCACCCCGGAGCAGTTGCACAAGTTCATCGAGGATTCCGGTGTGGCACTGTTCAACTATCTTGAGGCCAGCCTGTCCGACGCCTGAGCCATCACGGTGCCCGATAAGAGTGTGCCCGGTGCTCGATGCGGCCGACGAGAAGTACGCGATCGTCGCGCAGTGCACGGAACACGACGCGGTAGTTTCCGCGTCGAGCCACACGCCAGCCCTCGAGTTCGAATCGCAAAGGCTCGGACATCGTGTACGGATCGATTGGCAGCGTCACGGTGATGAACTCGGCGATGGCCGCCGCTATCTTGTGCGGCAGGCGGTCGAGCGCGCGGATGGCGGCGGGCGTCAGCTGCACCAACCATGACGGTGGATCATCGGTCACCCGAGGCCGTAACGCCGGCGAAGATCCTCGCCGCTCACGGTGTTCCCGGCGGCGTAGTCGGTATCGGCCTGACGGAGCTCATCGACGAGACCGGGTGTGCGAAGGGCGTGCAGAGTTTCGTTGAGTGACTCCAGATCGTCGGCGGACATGAGCACGGCGGCGACCCGTCCGTGTCGAGTGATCTGAATGATTTCATGGGTGGTGTCGGCCTCGTCGACGAGCGCTGACAGCTTGTCCTTGGCTTCGCTTAGTGGCACGCTTCGCATCCCAACAATATATAGCCAGACATATAGCCTGTAAATGGTCGATTATCCAGCTAATTCAGCATGGTCGTTGCCCCTGCTGCGAACCGATACGCCTGGGAGATCGCACGGATATCGTTCCCCCCGTGACCGACCATGCCGAACTGTTTACCCGTGCCAACGCAGCCGTCACCGACTCCCTGGGCCCGGCACCCGAGGACGTCGACATCCCGTCCGCGAAGCGCACGTCCAAGACTCTCGCCGGCCGCATCGATCACACCCTGCTCAAACCCGACGCCACCCTCACTGCCATCGAAACCCTCTGCGACGAGGCCCGCGAACATGGCTTCGCCTCGGTCTGCGTCAACACCCGGTGGGTGCCGACGGCCGTCGAACGACTGTCCGGATCCGACGTCATGGTCTGCACGGTGGTCGGCTTTCCACTCGGGGCGATGACGCGACTCGCCAAGGCTGAAGAGGCCCGCATTACGGTGGCCGAGGGCGCCGATGAGGTCGACATGGTGCTCGACATCGGCGGCCTGCTCTCCGGTGATCTCGCCGCGGTGTACGACGACATCCTCGGCGTGGTGGGTGCGGCACGGCCGGTGCCGGTGAAGGTGATTCTTGAGACCAGCATGCTCACCGATGAGCAGAAGGCGATCGCGTGCCTCATCGCGGCGCGCTCCGGTGCTGCGTATGTGAAGACGTCGACCGGTTTCGGCGGTGGTGGCGCCACCGTCGAGGACATCGCGTTGATGCGGCACATGGTGGG
>CAMCWJ010000296.1 GCA_945882475.1 Bifidobacterium breve | reverse complement strand
CGGTCGTAGTTCACCCGCCCCGCGACGTCGTCGACGAGAACGGCCAGGCCGGCCACCGTCGGCAGGCCGGTGAACGGGTTGCACATCCCGCCGATAGGCATGGCTGCCCGCACGGTGAATTGGGACAGGTCGCGCTCATGCGTGGTGATCGCGAAGCGGCGGATAACGCTGATCGGGGTTTCCGGATCCACCCCGCCACCCTGGTTCGGTGCGACGATCACCGTCAGACGGACGGACGAATCAGGGCCGGCCGCAAAAAGAATCCTCGCCCACCGATACCGAACAACTCGCGGCGCTTGCCGGGCACCCGGCGGGTGATCGTGCGACCGGCGACGGTGATCTCAATCAGCCACATGGTCGTCTCCTCACTGATCCGAACTCGGCTACGGACTTGACGCTATTGACGGCGCCCGGCCTATGCAATCGGCGCCACGCCGCAAGTGCTGGTCACCGTCAGATAACGGTGCCCTGAACTGCGACTCGACGACTATCCGCGGCCCTGGCTATGGCCAATGTCATAGCCTGATCGTCGGACTGCGGGAGCCAGGTCGCCCCTGCAACGACTGATACGAAGGCGGCAACCATGAAGCTCATCTCCTCCCTCGACGACGCGACCGGGTTGGTCGGCTCCGAACTTGGGGTCGGCGAGTGGGTGACCATCGACCAGAAGCGCATCAACGACTTCGCCGACGTCACCGGCGACCACCAGTGGATCCACATCGACGTCGAGCGCGCCAAGGCCGAGAGTCCCTACGGTGCGCCCATCGCGCACGGATTCCTCACGCTGTCGATGATTCCCGCGCTGAGCAAGGACAACTTCCGCGTGCAGAACGCCAAGTTGGTCATCAACTACGGCCTCAACAAGGTGCGGTTCCTGGCCGCGGTACCGGTCGACAGCCGGATCCGGGTGCGCTCGGAGTTGGCCGACGCCGTCGCCAAGGACGCCGGCACCGTCGATCTGACCGTGCGGCACACCGTCGAGATCGACGGATCCGAGAAGCCGGCCGCGGTCGCCGAGATGATCGCCCGGGTGCTCTTCTAGGCCGTGCGGTTCGGCATCGTTACGCTGACATCCGAGATATTCATCAGACCGAACGAGGTGAAGTTTTCGAATGCCGTTGCCGAACTGGTGATCTGCACGGTGAGGGTGGATGAGGCCGCGCTTGCGTTGGTGTAGACGATGTCCGACAGGTCCATGGTCAGCGTGTGTTGCTTGCCGTCAAGCGTCACCGGTACCGGAGTAACGACATTGCCGAGTACCCGGCCGGTGCTGTCGTCGACGACTTGCGCGAACACCGCCCGAGTGGTTCCCAGCCCCTGGTAGGTGATGCTCACCGCAGGCGCGCCGACAACCTGGGTACCCGCCCCCACCGTGACCGGCACGTTGATCGCGTTGCGTGCCACAGATCCGCCGCCGAGCGAGAAGGGCAGGGCGAAGAAACTGTTCGAGCCGCCAAGGAGTGGCACGACAGGGAGCAGACCTCCGGCCGAGGTGGCGGTGATGTCCGGGCGATTATTGAACCCGAACTGGTTCGGCAGCTTGTCCGAGAAGTAATAGCCGCCGAGCTGATCGAACCACTGGAAGTTGGGGATGTCGTCTGCGGGCGTGCCCGTGCGCTTGACGTACTGGGCCAGCCAGTTAAGGGTGTCAGCCACCAGCATCGCCTCCTGATCGGGATTGACCGGGTCTAGACACACGCCATGGCCGCCGCAGAACCAGGCCACCTTGACCGTGGTGCCGAATCCGTTGCCAAGAATGGTTTCCGCATTGTCCAGCGTCTGCCGGAGTGGGAACAGGGCCTCTTGGATTCCCTGGGTCAGCAGCGTCGGAGCCTGCACCATGTTCAGCAGCGCGGTCGGACCACTGCTGGCCAACGCCGCCTGCGCTGTCTCGGAGATGCGGCCGAACAGGTTGCCGGTGAGAACTCCACGGGGGACCAGGCTATTGACTCGGGCGCCGGTGAAAACCAACACCAGGTACAGCACTGACCCGTAGGAGGTCTTCCAGGTGTTGTCGGGGTAGAGCGAGGAATTCAGCGAGTTCCAGGTGTTTTCGGGCGTGATGGCGTCGATGCGCGGATCGATGCCGGCGGCTACCAACTGGATGCCGCCACCGTAGGAGGTTCCCACCATGCCGACCGCCGGGTCATTGGGGATGTCGAGTGTCGCAGGCGTGTCAGTGGCGATGAAGTCGATCACTGCTGACATGTCGCGACCTTCGAAGAACGGGTTGTCCAGTTGCATGATGCCCCCGGAGTTGCGTACACCGCGTGGGGTCGCGCTCACCACGTTGTAGCCGTTGTTGCGCAACACCCCGACAGACGGAACGTCGTATGCCGATCCTTCGATGTCGAAGACGCGGTCGGTGTACGGATCGGAATATGCCCCACCACCCAAGCCCGCCATAGTGATGACCGTCGGTGCGGTGGCCCCGGCACTCAGGCCTGCCGCCGGGAAGAAATTGGTGCTGATCCCGACGCCGTCGAACGACGTGACCATGTAGGTCAACGCCACCGGGGTATCCGACGGTGCCAGGGACGCGACGTCGACGTTGATGCGGGCCACCACTGAGGCGCCGATGATAGGAGCGAGGAGGTCACCGATCAGGGGCAGTGTCTGAAGCAGGTTGATGACGGGTGCGGCCACCAACCCGACAAGCGGAATACCGGTCAAAAACGAGTCGAGGGCGGTGACTTCACTGACCCGCACGCTGAAGGTCTGGGTGCCTTTGGCGTCGCCGTCCAGCCAGTTGGCGTAGGGCAGGATCGTGAAACTCTGCGGATCAGTCGTCGGTGGGACCGTCGGGGGGCTGACCGGCACCGTGCCCAAGCTGATTTTGCCGCCGCTTTCGCCCAGCGTGGAGTCGAACCCGGCGGCGGGACCGAGGGCGGTGTAGGTCATCGTCAAACCGCGCGAACTTACGGCCTGCAGGTAGCCCTGGATGATGCCGTCGACGATGGTCACAGTTGGGTCGACGGTGAGGCTGCCGCTGGTTACCGTCGCCGAGGAAGTCACCTGTGCGGCCGGGGCACTGCGGACGGCCCTACTCAGCGGTTCGCGGCGGGCGGCGGCGAGCAGTGCCCACGCCGCCGGGGAGTCAGCCGGCACTAGCGGATCGGTGTCGGCGCCGTCGGAGACACCGTTGTCCGCCTCGGAAAGAAATGCCGTCACCTCGTAGGCCTCGACCGGTGCGGGAAACGGGTTGGGCATCGGATCAATGTGCACCCTGATATCCGGCCCAGCCGGCTCCGGCAGTTCCACCGCGGGCGGCACGACCGTGAAGTCATCGGCCGCAACGCCGTTCGTCGCTGACTCCGAATCCAAGGTCGTCAAGGCCGCGGCGCGGCGGGCAATATCAGCCGCGGGCACGGTGATCGATCGCGCGCCCAGCTCATGTGACGCGGTGCGCGCGCGATCGTTGCTCCGGGTGGCCGTACCACGGTTGGCACCGGGGTTGGCTCGGCGGGCTGAGGGCTGGTTCCCAGCGGCTGAGGATGCCGAATCAGCGGCATCAGCACCCCGCGCACCGCTATCGGAGGTGTCCGCCCAAGCCACTGCACCGGTGGAGAACATCGCCGTGCCCACCCCCAGGGCCACCGCCAACCCGCCAACCCGACCGACAAAGCGTGCTGCGCCCACGTTCCCTCCAGGGTTTTTTGCCCGCGGTTCACAGCAGGATAAAGACCCTGGACCACCGCAGGAATCATCTACCCCGCGAGCAGACGCAAAGTCGCACTCCCGGGCGACTTTCTATGCGAGT
>CAMCWJ010000295.1 GCA_945882475.1 Bifidobacterium breve | reverse complement strand
GGCACCGCGCATCTCGCCCAGGCCGGCGTGCACCACCTCTGCGTAGCGGGCCAGCGTTGCCGGTCCGACCCGGTCGGCCTGGTCGCGCATCCGGTCCAGCACATCGCCGGGAGCGTCGACGACACCGCGGGTAGCGGCGTCCGGAACTGCTTGCAGCACAATCAGATCGCGGAAACGCTCCAGCAGGTCGATGGCGAAGCGGCGGGGCTCGTGCCCGGCGTCGATCACCGACTCGACCGCACCGAACAAGGCTGCGGCATCGCCTGCGGCCAGGGCGTCCACCGCATCGTCGATCAGGGCGACATCGGTGACGCCCAGCAGTGCCAGCGCGCGCTGGTAGTGCACCCGCTTGCCGTCCGCACCGGCGAGTAACTGGTCGAGCACGCTGAGGGTGTCGCGCGGCGAACCGCCGCCGGCCCGGATAACCAACGGGAACACCGCGTCGTCGACGTCGACGTCCTCGGCGGCGAGGATCCGGTCGAGCAGCCCGCGCATGGTTCGCGGGGCCAGTAACCGGAACGGGTAGTGATGGGTCCGCGAGCGGATGGTGGCAAGAACCTTCTCGGGTTCGGTGGTGGCGAATACGAAGATCAGGTGCTCCGGTGGCTCCTCGACGATCTTGAGCAGGGCGTTGAAGCCCTCCTTGCTGACCATGTGTGCTTCGTCGACGATGACGATGCGGTAGCGGGACTGCGCGGGCAGATAGAAGGCGCGGTCCCGCAGGTCGCGGGTGTCGTCGACGCCCCCGTGGCTGGCGGCATCGAGTTCGGTCACGTCGAGATTGCCCGGGCCACTGGGGCCCAGCGCAACACAGGAGTCGCACACCCCGCACGGTGTCGGGGTTGGGCCCTGCTCGCAGTTCAGTGACCGGGCCAGGATGCGGGCCGAGGATGTCTTACCGCAGCCCCGCGGCCCGGAGAAGAGATATGCGTGGTTGATCCGGCCGGCCGCCAGGGCGGTCGACAACGGCTCGGTCACGTGCTCCTGGCCCACCACCTCGGCGAAGGTCGCCGGCCGGTACTTGCGGTAGAGCGCCACCTCAGCAGGCTACCCACCGGCGGGGACACGGCATCAGCGAAGCAGCGATTCGGCTGCCGCCAGCAGCGCGCAGGTGGCCAGGCCGTCGATGGCGTCGGCCAGCTCCGACGTCGACGGGAACGTGGGTGCGATCCGAATGTTGCTGTCGTGCGGGTCTTTCCGGTACGGGAACGACGCGCCCGCCTCGGTGAGGGCGATCCCGGCGTCTTTTGCCAACGCCACGGTGCGTCGGGCGGTTCCGGCCAGCACGTCGAGGCTGATGAAGTAGCCGCCCCTGGGCTCGGTCCAGGACGCGATCTTGGAGTCCGACAGCCGCTTGTCCAGGATGTCGAGGACCAGCGCGAACTTAGGCGCGAGCAGTTGGCGGTGGCGCATCATGTGCAACCGCACCCCGTCGGCGTCGCCGAAGAAGCGCTGATGCCTCAACTGGTTGAGCTTGTCTGGTCCGATCGACTTCTTGCCGGCGTGCTGCAGGTACCAGGCGATATTGCCCAGCGAGCCACCGAAGAAGCTGACGCCCGATCCAGCGAAGGTGATCTTCGAGGTGGACGCGAACACCAGGGGGCGGTTCGGGTTGCCCGCCTGTGCGGCCAGGCCCAGCACGTCGACTTGGCGCTCGAACTCCGTAGTCAAGGTGTGCACACAGTATGCGTTGTCCCAGAAAAGCCGGAAATCTGGTGCGGCGGTGCGCATCTGGACCAGCCGCCGCACCACCTCCCAGGAATAGACGGTTCCGGTCGGGTTGGAGTACAGCGGTACGCACCACATCCCCTTGATCAGGGGGTCGGCGGCGACGAGTTCCTCCACCGCGTCGACGTCGGGCCCGTCCTCACCGATCGGGACAGCGATCATCTCGATGCCCAAGCTCTCGCTGAGCCCGAAGTGCCGGTCGTAACCGGGTGCGGGGCACAGGAACTTGACGCCGCCCTCGGCGATCCAGGGCCTCGGGGAGTCCGCGGCACCGTAGAGCATTGAGAACACCACGACGTCGTGCATCAGTTCCAGGCTGGAGTTGTTGCCGGCGATCAGGTTGGGAACCGGGATGCCGAGCAACTCGCCGAAGATCGCCCGCAGGCCTGCCAGACCGTGCATCCCGCCGTAGTTGCGGCTGTCGGTGCCATCGTCGTCGCGGTAGTTGCCGTCGCCGGGCAGGCTCAGCAGAGCGTTGGACAGGTCGAGTTGTTCCGCCGCGGGCTTACCGCGGGTGAGGTCCAGGTTCAGGTTTTTGGCCTGCAGATCGGCGTAGTTGCGCAGCTGGGCCGCATGCTCGGCAGCCAGCTCGTCGCGGCTGAGGGACTGGAACGACACCGTGGGCCTTTCGTCAGCGCCGTGAGTCCGCGGTATCCGGCGAGAAGGGGACCCCGCGCACCCGCCAGAGCCCGTTGACCCTTGCTGCCTTCCAGCCCTGGGGGAGTTCACAGGATGGACGCCGCGCGGGGTCCACCGCGAGTGTAGTACCCGCGGTCTCGAGCCGGACAGCCAGCCGAAACGCCGACCCGGTCGGCTACCATTGCCCACGGAGGATTCGCCTAGTGGCCTATGGCGCTCGCCTGGAACGCGGGTTGGGTTAACGCCCTCAGGGGTTCAAATCCCCTATCCTCCGCACTTATCGGGGGTGGGATCAGGTTCGTCTGACCTGATCCACCCCCGATCCCACTGAATAAGGACGGGTATGGGTCGGCGCGCCGCGAGGGCACTACATGGCGCGCTCTGTGTGGTCGGCGCTGTCCTGTATTTCCTGTTCGTCATTCCGCGCTGGTGGGTGCTGACCGGCGACTTCCCGACCACACTGGGGACGGCCGGCCGGATTGCGGCCGGCGTTCCGATCGCGCTGGCCGCCATTCCGGTGATGGTGGTGCTGAAGAGTTCGTTGGGCACCCGGGTCCCGGAGTTGGCCCTGCGACTACGGGCGTGGTCTGCGGTGCTGCACGTCGTGGCCGGCGTGCTGGTGTTGGCGGCCGCGATCGCGGAAATCTGGCTGCGTCTGGACTCAGCGGGGCCGTGGCTGTTCGCGCTCTACGGCGCCGCGGCGGCGATCGCACTGCTCGGGATCCTGGCGTTCTTGCTCTCCTTTGTCGCCGAGCAACCACCCGATGAGCTCGAGCCTGCCAAACCGGCCAAGCCGGCGAGGGAGAAGAAGCAGCGACGTTTCGGGAAGCGCGGGACCAAGACCGGGGACTCCGACGAGAACGCGGGCCCTGAGGAGAACGCCGACCCCGACGAGATCGAGAGCATCGACGAGATCGAGAGCGCCGACGATCCGGACCCGGATGAGACGGGCCTACCCGGATCAGTCGAGGCCGAACCCGTCGACAAGCCCACTCAGCCCGATGAACCCACACCAGCAGCGACACCGGCATTGCGCAACAAACGGCCGGCCGGCAAGACGCGGCACCGGATGCCGCGCTGACCGCCAGTCCCGCCTACAGCGTGATCGACCGGTTCGGCAGCGTCACTTGGACATTCGAGATGTTGATCAAGCCGAACGACGAGTTCGCGAACGCTGTCGCCGAACTGGTGATCTGCACGGTCAGCGACCCCGGATTGCTCATACCGCCGTAGGTGTAGACGATGTCGGAGAGGTCGAAGGTCTGCGTGTGCTCGCGGCCGTCGAGGACGACCGGCAGCGGTGTGACGATGTTGCCGAGCACCTGGCCGGTGCTGTTGTCCACAACCTGCGCGAACACCGCCCGGGTGGTGCCGATTCCCTGATAGGTGAAGGTGACCGTCGGGGCGCCG
>CAMCWJ010000294.1 GCA_945882475.1 Bifidobacterium breve | reverse complement strand
CCGCGTGGCGAGAGCCGGGCATGGCGCGTCGACGCGTAGTCGTCGGTGAGCACCAGGGTCGAATCGTCGGCACGTCCGACAAGCACCGGCTGCGAACCGAGATTGATCCGGGTGCCCGCCAGCGCCCCCTCGGTGACGACCAGTTGTCGGGCGGCGGTCCGTCCGCCACCCGGCGCCGACCGACCGCCCCGCAGGGGCAGCCCGCGGCGGACCATGACCGCGCCGGTCGGGGCGTAGATGTCGTTGCGCAGGATGCGCAGCACCGAGAAGATGAACAGCCACAGCAGCAGCAGGAAACCGACGCGGGTCAGTTGCAGAACTAGCCCCTGCATCCGGCGGCCCTCCCTCCTGCTGATCGTGCCGCAACCCCGGTCACTACGGCTGAAGACCGGGCCGACTTCGGCAACGTCACAGGATACTTGTGCACTCGACGGTGCGGGTAGAACCGGCGCGGGGAGCAAGCCGCTTCGGACCTGCTCACCGTCGGAGTCTCTCGACTCAGTGCACGCGAACGATGATTTCGGAGTGCCCGAGGCGGATGACGTCGCCGTCGGCCAGCTGCCACTCCTGTACCGGCGCGTTGTTGACCGTCGTCCCGTTGGTCGAGTTGAGGTCGGACAACAGCGCCAGCTGACCGTCCCACCGGATTTCCACGTGACGGCGGGACACTCCCGTGTCGGGCAGCCGGAACTGGGCGTCCTGGCCACGGCCGATCACGTTGGCACCCTCCCTCAGCTGGTAGGTTCGGCCGCTGCCGTCATCGAGTTGCAACGTGACAGCCGCGCCTGCGGCCGGCGGCGGTTGGCTGTAGTCATACTCGGGGGCCGGTGCTGTCGGCGGCGGGAAGCCGCCTTGCCCATAGCGACCGTAATCGGGCTGGCCGTAGTCGGGCTGGCTGTATTCCTGCTGCCCGTACTCGGGCCGACCGTAGGGTGCCGCGCCATACCCGGGCTGGGGGTAGCCGGGCTGCTCGGGATAAGGCGGCCGAGATTCGTGGCGGCCGTAGCCGGGCTCCTCGTAGCGTGGCGCTTGCCGGCCGTAGTCGTAGTCGGCGGCCGGCGGCGGATATCCGCCACCGGGAGGGGGCCCGTAGGGCGCCTGGGGAGCGTATCCCGGCGGGGGTGGCGGCGGGGGCCGGTAGCCCTGGTCATACCCGGGTGCGTAGCCGGCCGGCGGGCGCTGCTCGTAGCCCTGACCGTAGCCGGGTGCGAAGTTCTGCCCGCCCTGGTCAGGGTAGGCCGGACGAGGCGGGTAGCCCTGCTCATAGGACGGCGGGTAGCCCTGCTCCGGCGGGTAGGACGGACGCGGCGGTTCCGGTGCGGCGGCGCGAGGTTCGTCCGCCGGGCGTCCGTACTGGGCGTCGTAATACTCGTCCTCGGGGCGGCGGTAACCGGGATTGTCTGTCATCGGTGCTCCTCGTTCTGCGGAAAACGCATCGTTCGATTGTGCGGGGGCGGGTACGGGAACAGACGCGCGGGGGTCCGCGGGGCGGGAGTCGGCGTCGGGGTTGACGACCGCTCGGGCGCGGTACTGGCCGGTGTGCAGGCCCTGGGATGGCTCCAGCCGGACGACCACCTCACCATACGTTTGCCACCCCTGCTCCTGAATGTAGCCCTCAAGGTGCCTGGCGAATGCCTGCGCGCTGAGATCGCGATCTGCGCTCAACTTCTCGAAGTCGGTCCCACTCAGAGTAATGACGTAGTCGTTGGGGACCAAGAACCGATCGCCCGGCAAGTTGCGCACCCCGTCGGAGGCCTCCCGGCGCAGCAGTGACTCCAACTCCTGCGGCACGATCGATCCCCCGAAAACCCGGGCGAACGCGTCGCCCACGCCGTCTTCGAGCATCCGCTCAATACGGTGGACCAGACCCCGCTGGTTTCCCATCGGCCAATGGTATCGGCCCAGGTCGGCCGATCGGCGTCAGGACAGCGCTGCCAATCGCATCGGTCCAGCTCAGAGCCCAGGCGATGACCCGGGCCCGGCATCCCCGCGTTGGGAACGACGGCGGTCCCTCGTGATAAGCTCCCCCGGTCATTTTGGGCGAGTGGCGGAATGGCAGACGCGCTGGCTTCAGGTGCCAGTGTCCTTCGGGACGTGGGGGTTCAAGTCCCCCTTCGCCCACCACAAGTCGGGGTCGGAAGCCGGGTGGCTTTCCGGCCCCGACTGCGTCGCGGGCTCACCGGACACCTCACGCGGGCGGGATGCCGCCCGGTGGCGGAGGTGGCGGCGGCGGCAAAGGTTCCGGTGCCGGCGGTGGCGGTGGCGGTGGCGGTGGCGGTTCGAACACCGGCGGCGGCGGAGGTGGTTCGAACACCGGCGGCGGCGCCGGGGCTGGCGGCGGCAGGACCGGAACGGTGATCGGCGGTAGGCCCGGGATCTCGATGATGTTCACGTCCGGCGGTGGTGGTGGCGGTGGCGCGAGTTCGGGCGGCGGTGCCTCGGTGTACCCCCCGCCGTCATACCCCCCGCCGTTGTAGGGCTCGTTGTAGTTCGGGTTGTACTGGGGCGCGGGCGCGCGGTAGACCGGCGGTGGCGGCGGAGCGTAGCCGGTGCTGATGTTGATGGTGATGACGGAGCCGGGCAGCGCCTGGCCGGCCGGGCTGGTGCCCACGATGGACCCCTTCGTCGCAGTACTGCTCACCGCGGTCGGTTGATCGGCCGTCCGGAAACCGGCGTCTTTGAGGCGCTGCTTCGCGGTGTCCAGGCCCAAGCCCAGCACGTTGGGAATCGTGACGCCCGGGGCGCCGTTGACGTAGCGCGGATCGGTTGGGGGCAGCGCGACGGGGCCGAAACTGCCCGCCAGTGGACTCATCGCCAGGAACCAGGTCTGGGCCGGCGAGGTCCCGCCGTATAGGTTGCCGATGCCGCCGCACTTGCGGAGCGGATAGGCGCACAGGGCTGTCGGCTTCGGGGAGTCGTCGAAGATGTAGTTGGCCGCCGCCAGTTGATTCGTATACCCCAGGAACCCCGACGAGCGGTGCGACTCAGTGGTGCCCGTCTTGCCCGCCATCGGCAGGCCCCAGCCGACCGACCCGGCGGCCGCGGTGCCGGTCCCGATCGTGGTGTCCTTGGCTAACGCGCTCGTCAGGGTGTTCGCCAACCCCTCGGGAACCACCTGCTCGCACTTCGGGCCGGGGACCGAGATCTCCTTGCCGCGGCGGTCCAGCACCTTCTCGATAGGCGTTGCGGGACACCACATTCCGCCAGAGGCGAGGGTGGCGGCCACGTTTGACAGCTCGAGCGCGTTCACCTCGAACGGTCCCAGGGTGAAGGAGCCGATGTTCTCCCGCTTGACGTAGTCGGCGAGGCTCTCGTCGCTCTTGGGGTTGTATGCCCGTGCGGTTCCCGGTTCGGCATAGGAGCGCAGACCCAGACGCACCGCCATGTCCACCGTGCGGCCGACCCCGACCTGCTGGATCAGCTTGGCGAAGGTGGTGTTCGGCGACAGGGCCAAGGCGTCGGTCATGCTCAGCGGACTTCGGTAGCCCCCCGCGTTCTTCACGCACCAGGTCTTGGGCGGGCAGCCCTTCGTCTCGCTGCTGCCCAGCCCCGCGCCCTGGAAGGTAGGAGGCACGTCGAGAAGCGCGTTGATGCCCATGCCCATGTCCAGGGCCGCCGCACTGGTGAAGATCTTGAAAATCGATCCGGCGCCGTCGCCGACGAGGGTGAACGGCTGGGGTTGCACGGTCTGGCCGGCCTCCAGCTTGAGGCCGTAGTTGCGGTTGTCCCCCATCGCGAGCACCCGGTGCGCTTCCTTGCCGGGCCGGATCACGCTCATCACG
>CAMCWJ010000293.1 GCA_945882475.1 Bifidobacterium breve | reverse complement strand
CTGCTGGGCGCGGCGTTGCGGCACGCACTGACCCTGGTGGTGGCCGCGATGGGCGGGGAGGCGATTGAGGGCACCGTGGTCTCGGTCCTGCGGGCCGCGGCCGAGGCGATTGAGCACCGGGCCGGTCAGGGCGCCGGCCTGGGCGCGGCGCTGGCCGCAGGCGCCGACGCCGCGGAGGCCGCGCTGGAGCGCACACCCGAGCAGTTGGCCGTGCTGTCCCAGGCGGGGGTGGTCGATGCCGGCGGTCGCGGACTGCTGGTGCTGCTCGATGCGCTCACCGCGACGGTCACCGGCGAGTCGCCACAGCGGCGCGCCTACCGCGCGGCGGAAGCCGTCGACGCTCCGGCGGCTGAACCGGGGCCGGAGTTCGAAGTGATGTACCTGCTCAGCGGATGTCCCAGCGCCGCAATCGAGGACTTGCGCATGGCGCTGGAGAACCTGGGCGATTCGGTGGCGATCGCGGCCTCGACTGCCGATCGGTACTCGGTGCACGTGCACACCGACGATGCGGGCGCGGCGATCGAAGCGGGCCTGGCCGCCGGCGCGGTGAGCCGGATCCGGGTCGCCGCCCTGTCGAGTGGCCGGGTCTCGCCGGGTGGCTGGAGCCGGGATCGCGCGGTGCTGGCCATCGTCGACGGTGAGGGGGCTGAGCAACTGTTCTCCGCCGAGGGCGCCTCGGTGCTGCGGCCCGACGTCGACCTGATGGATCCGGCGAACGGCGTCAGCGCGGCGGAGTTGCTGCGCGCCCTGGTCGACACCGGTGCCGCGCAGGTACTGGTACTGCCCAACGGCTATGTGGCGGCCGAGGATCTGGTGGCCGGGTGTACCGCCGGGATCGGGTGGGGCATCGACGTGGTGCCGGTGCCGGCCGCGTCGATGGCGCAGGGCCTGGCGGCGCTGGCCGTCCACGACCCGGACCGCACCGCCGTTGACGACGGCTACGCCATGGCCCGCGCGGCTGCCGGGTCGCGGCACGGGTCGGTGCGGGCGGCCACCGAGAAGGCGTTGACGTGGGCCGGTGCCTGTGAGCCCGGCGACGGCCTGGGCATCGTCGGCGAAGAGGTGGTGGTGGTGGCCGGCGACGTGGGTGCTGCCGCCGCGCGGCTCATCGACCTGCTTCTCGGTGCCGGCGGTGAGTTGGTGACCGTACTCGTCGGCGCGGACGCGCCACCCGCCACAGCCGACGCGTTAGCCGAGCACGTGCGCCGCCACCACCCCGGGACCGAGTTCAGCGGCTACCGCACCGGCCACCGCGGCGACGTCCTGCTGATCGGGGTCGAGTAGCCGTGGCAAAGCTGACCGACCGCCTCGACGCCATTCTCGGCGCCAAGGCCGCCCGGGCACTCGACGAGGTGTTCGCCATCCGCACCGTTGACGACCTACTGCGGCACTACCCGCGCAAGTACAGCCAGGGCATGACCGTCCGCGGCGAGGACGACGACCCTCCGGTGGAGGGCGAGCACATCACCTTCGTCGGCGAGATCGAGAAGGCCGAGGTGCGCTGGACCAACCGCCAGCCCAAGCGGGAGTACCTCGTCGTCACTCTGAGCAACCGCCGGCCCAAGGTCACCGCGACCTTCTTCAACGCCAAGTACCTCAAGAACGATCTCGTCGCCGGCACCAAGCTGATGCTGTCCGGCGAGGTGGGCTACTTCCGCACCACCATGCAACTGACCCACCCGGCGTTCCTGGTTCTGGACTCACCGAAGGGCCGGACCTTTGGAACCAAGTCACTCAAGGCCATCGCCGATACCGCCGGAGACGAGGCCGGTGGGCTGTCCATGTCGGCGTTCGAGCGGGACTTCTTCCCGATTTATCCAGCCAGTGCCAAGTTGCAGAGCTGGGACATCTACGCCTGCGTGCGCCAGGTCCTCGATGTGCTTGAACCAGTACCGGATCCACTTCCCGAAACCCTTGTGCACCAACGTGATCTGGTATCTGAGGACGCCGCGCTGCGGGCCATCCACCTGGCCGAAAATCAGATCGATCGGGACCGCGCCCGCCAGCGCCTCACCGTCGATGAGGCAGTCGGACTGCAGTGGGCACTGGTCTGTCGCCGGCACAGCGAACTCTCCGGATCCGGTCCGGTGGCGCCGCTGCGCCCCGATGGTCTGGCCGCGGCGTTGGCCGGCGCGCTGCCGTTCGAACTGACCGGCGGCCAGCGCGAGGTGCTCGACGTGATCTCGACGGAATTGAGTGCGACCCGGCCGATGAACCGGCTCCTGCAGGGTGAGGTGGGCTCCGGCAAGACGATCGTCTCGGTGCTGGCCATGCTGCAGATGGTCGATGCCGGTTACCAGTGCGCGCTGCTGGCGCCCACCGAGGTCCTGGCCGCCCAGCATGCCCGGTCCGTCCGCGATGTCCTGGGCCCGTTGGCGATGGCCGGCCAACTCGGTGGCGCTGAGGGCGCGACCCGGGTGGCGCTGCTGACCGGGTCGATGTCGGCCGCCCAGAAGCGGGGGGTGCGAGACGAGGTCGCGTCCGGGGAGGCCGGCATCGTGATCGGCACCCACGCGCTGCTCTCCGACTCCGTCGAGTTCGCCCGGCTGGGCATGGTGGTGGTCGATGAGCAACACCGGTTCGGCGTCGAACAACGAGACCGGTTGCGCGCCAAGGCACCTGAGGGTCTCACCCCGCATCTTCTGGTGATGACGGCAACGCCCATCCCGCGTACGGTCGCGCTCACCGTTTACGGCGACCTGGAAACCTCCACGCTGCGCGAACTCCCGCGGGGACGCCAGCCGATCGCGACCAACGTGATCTTCGTCAGCGACAAGCCACAGTGGCTGGCCCGAGCCTGGGAGCGGGTCGCCGAGGAGGTCGCGGCCGGCCGGCAGGTCTATGTCGTCGCGTCCCGGATCGACGAGAACGATAAGCAGCCCACCGGCGAGCATGACGGGCCGTCGCCGACCACCGTCGTGGATCTGTGGGGGCAGTTGCGCGCCGGGCCGCTGAAGGGTCTGCGGCTCGGGCTCATGCACGGGCGGCTGTCGGCCGATGAGAAGGACGCGGTGATGGCGTCGTTCCGGGCTGGTGAGGTTGATGTGCTGGTGTGCACCACCGTGATCGAGGTCGGCGTGGACGTGCCCAACGCCACCATGATGGTGGTGATGGATGCCGACCGGTTCGGGATCAGCCAACTCCACCAACTGCGCGGGCGAATCGGCCGCGGTGCTCATCCCAGCCTGTGCCTGCTGGCCACCCGGCTGCCGGAGACCTCCAAGGCCGGCGAGCGGCTGCGCGCGGTGGCGGCGCCGGTGGACGGTTTCGCCCTCGCCGAACTCGATCTGCGGGAGCGCCGCGAGGGAGATGTGTTGGGCATCAACCAATCCGGGCGCCGGGTGACCCTGAAGTTCCTGTCCCTCGCCGAGCATCTGGACGTGATACTGGCGGCGCGCCAGTTGTGCGAGGCGATCTACGCCACCGACCCGTGTGATCGTGGCATCGAGACCCTGGCCGGGCAGTTCACCGGCACCGACCGCATCGACTATCTGGACAAGACGTGAGGCGGGGATTGCTGGTCTGGCTGGCCGCGTTCGCCGCGATCGCGGTGATCGTCGCGGTCCAGGTGGTCACATCGGCCGGGTCGTCGGACCTGACCGCCCGCGCCGACGTGCCGACCGTGGCGCCGGGCACCGACGTGCTCGCCGGGGTCGTGGAGGTTCCGATCCGGATCCGCGGATACGACTACCAACGAGCGGCGTTCGGCGACGCCTGGGACGACGACAACAACGCCCCCGGTGGCCGCAACGGCTGCGACACCCGCAATGACATCCTCAACCGCGACCTGGTGGACAAGGTC
>CAMCWJ010000292.1 GCA_945882475.1 Bifidobacterium breve | reverse complement strand
CGCGCTGCACAGCTGGTCGCCGCAGCGGCAGCCGCTGACCGGCGAGGTCGGCGAGATGGTGATCACCGCGCCGATGCCGTCCATGCCGATAGGATTCTGGAACGATCCGGACGGATCCCGTTATCGCGCAGCCTATTTCGATCACCAGTGGGCCGACGGTCCCGCACCTGGTGTGTGGCGCCACGGCGACTGGGTGACGGTCACCGAACGCGGTTCGCTGATCGTGCACGGCCGCAGCGACGCGACGCTGAACCGGCACGGCATCCGGATGGGATCGGCCGACATCTACGAGGTGGTCGAGGCCATCGACGCGATCGCCGAGGCTTTCGTCCTTGGCATCGACGGCCCCGGCGGCACCTACTGGATGCCGCTGTTCGTGACACTGGCGCCGGGCCGCTGTCTCGATGATGCCCTGATCG
This sequence comes from Bifidobacterium breve, assembly GCA_945882475.1. Lineage (GTDB taxonomy): Bacteria > Actinomycetota > Actinomycetes > Mycobacteriales > Mycobacteriaceae > Mycobacterium. The sequence goes on along the minus strand of CAMCWJ010000292.1, from coordinate 3,390 downwards.
AGACCATCCGCACGCAGATCCGGACCAGGCTCTCCCCGCGACATGTGCCCGACGACGTGATCGCCACGCCCGGCATCCCGCACACCCGCACCGGTAAGAAGTTGGAGGTTCCGATTACGGCGATCATGGCCGGACACACAGATGTCTCGCTGGATCCCCGTTCCATCGACAACCCCGACCTGATCGAGTGGTATCGCGAGCAGGGCCGCACGCACCAGTGGTGACCGGGGTCAGGTTGGGACGGGGTTAGGTTGGGACGATGGACTCACCAACTGTCTTCATCACCGGTGCCGCCGCTGGTATTGGCCGCGCCACCGCCCTGGCCTTCGCCGGCCACGGCTACCGCGTCGGCGCCTACGACATCGATCTCGGCGGTCTGTCCACCCTGCGCGAGGAGATCACCGGCCGTGGTGGACACGTCGCGATCGGCGAGCTCGACGTCACCGACCCGGCCGATTGGCAGCAGCAACTCGAGGCATTCACCGGCAGCGCGGGGCGGCTGGACATCCTGGTGAACAACGCAGGTGTGCTGAGTTCGGGGCGGTTCGAGGACATCGGGCTGACCGCCCACAAGAGGATGATTGACGTCAATGTCTTCGGCACCCTCACCGGGATGCACACGGCGTTCGCCTACCTACGGAATACGCCGCGATCACAGGTGGTCAACCTGGCTTCGGCCTCGGCCATGTACGGGCAGCCCGAACTCGCCACCTACTCGGCAACCAAGTTCGCCGTGCGCGGGCTCACCGAGGCGCTCGAACTCGAGTGGCGGCGGCACGGGATCAGAGTGATCGACATGTGGCCGTTGTTCGTGGCGACTGCGATGGTCGACGGACTGGAGACGGGCAGCACGAAATCACTGGGAATCCGGCTCACCGCCGAGGACGTGGCCGAGGCCATCTACACCGCAACCCACCCGAACCGCGGCCGGCCCGCGCGGGTGCACTTCCCGGTCGGCCGGCAAACCAAGTTTCTGGCGGCGCTGACGCAGGTGTCCCCGAACCGGATTCAGCGCCTGCTGAATAAAACCGTCTCGCGCACTTGAACGCCCCGGGGCCGATCAGCCGATCGAGGACTGCGGCCGCCGCGGCGGCTGCTGATTCTGCAGGAACGAACTGCAGATCCCGATGTTGCTGGCCACACAGGGAATGCCGTTGATGACCGGTGTACTGACCGCCGGGGCCAGGCACTGCCCGTTGTAGGGGTTGGTCGCGAAGCCGGGCGCACAGCCCCCGGCAGCAGCCGCCGGTGCCAGGGCAACGCCGCCGGTAAGCAGCGCGGCGCAGCACACCGCGCGCACGATCATTGACCGCGTGAACCGTTTCATCAACTTTCCTCCCCTTACGAGCCTACGCGTAGGATCTCCCGTCATGGCCGAGCCAATTTCCCGCCCCGCGCCGGTTCGCTGGATCGCCCCGGCCGCGCTGGCGATCTCGCTGCTGGCGGCGGGCGGAGCCGGTTTGGCACTTCTCAAGCCCGCACCGGCCGCCGAGACCAGTGCCCTTTCGGGTGCCAGCGACGATCCCAAGGCTCAGGTTTGTGGCGCGTTCCGGACCGTCAGCGACGGCGTGTATCGCTACACCCACGCAACTCCTTCGCCCGACCTCGGACCCGCCTTGCCCGCGGCTCAGGAAGCCATTGCCGCGAATGCCCGCCTGGCCATGTCCGGCGGAGCGACGTACCTGCTGCAGAATTTGCCGTCCAACGCTCCGACCGATCTCGCCGGGGAGATCCGGGGCTTCGCGGGCGACCTCAGCACCATCGCGATGAAACTGCTTGCCGGGGTTCCGGACAACAACCCGGAGTTGACGAATCTGCTGCGCTCGGCAGATGACGCGAACAAGCGGATCTCCGGACTCTGTAAGTAGCGGCATCCAGGCGCGTTCACCTGCCGTTTGCCTGATGGTTCGCCGCGATCTATTCAAGAGACCCGTAGAAGACACCCGACCGCCGTTCAATTTGCTTTGCTGCAGTCTGGCCATCCGAACTGAGACTCACTCGAAGGGAACCCTCGAAACGTGACTAGTCACCCCAAAAACTCTGCTCGATCCTTCCTTCCCATCGTCACCACCGGCGTGGCTGGGGCGGCCCTGGTGGGCAGCGGACTGCTGATGGCCGCCACCGGCGTGACGGCATCGCCCCGGATCCAACTCGCCTCCGTGGAACTGGCCCCCGGGCACTTGGTTTCCGTGGAGTGCTCCATGGATGACGCCGCCTGCGTCAATGGGCTGTTCGGCGACTCCGCTGCCACACCGGTCGCGTTGGCCTCGGCCTCGGCCACAGGCGACATCCTCAGGTTCTTCGTCGGCAACGGCACGGCAACCAACCCCAACGCCGGCCTGCTGATCGGCGACGGCTACAGCTACACCGCCGACGACGTCGGCCAGTCGGGCACCTACTGCACCACGGGCAATCCCTGCAACGGCGGCAACGCGGGTCTGCTGTTCGGCAACGGTGGCAGTGGCTACAACGGCGGCAACGGCGGCAACGCCTACCTCTACGGCCGCGGCGGCAACGGCGCCAACGCCCTCGACGTCTTGGTGACAGGCTCCGCCCTCAACGGCGGAAACGGCGGGACCGGCGGCCTGCTCGGTGGCACCAGTGTTACCGGCGTGCTGTTCTTCGCCGGCGGCGGCATTGGCGGCGATGGCCTCAACGGCGGCAACGGCGGCAACGGCGGCAACGCCGGGTTCTTCGGCATCGCCATTTCGGGCAACGGCGGCAAGGGCGGAAACGGCGGCAACGGCACCGCACAAAACATCAACGGCGGCAACGGCGGCAACGGCGGCACGTCGGCACTGTTCCCGCTCCTCTCAGCGGGCGACACCAGCCACATCGGAGGTAATGGCGGAAACGGCTACGGCGGCGGCGCCGTGGGCGGCAAGGGCGGCACCGGCGGCGCCGGCGGCTCCGGCGGAATCTGGGGTGCCGAACCCGGCGCCGCGGGGGGCAACGGCGGCAACGGCGGCGACGGCACGACAACGGCCGGTGCCGGCGGTAATGGCGCTGACGGTGGCATCGGCAGCCTGTTGGCCGGCAAGGGCGGTAACGGCGGCAACGGAGGCAACGGCGGCAAGGCTCCGACCGGCGGTGCCGCCGGAAACGGCGGAAACGGCGGCCTCGGCGGACTGCTGGCGGTGAGCGCGAACGGTAACACCGGCGGCACCGGCGGCACCGGCGGCGCTGGCGGCGAGTCAACCGCCGGCGCCGGAGTAGCGGGCGGCACCGGCGGCAACGCGGGCTCCTCGCTGGGCAACATCGGCGGTAAGGGCGGCAACGGCGGGGTCGGTGGCAAGGGCACCCTGGCCGGCGGCACCGGTGGCGCAGCCGGCCAGGGCGGCTACGGCACCTTCCAAGGCGGTATAGGTGGCACTGGCGGCGGCGGCGGGG
>CAMCWJ010000291.1 GCA_945882475.1 Bifidobacterium breve | reverse complement strand
GGCCGGGCGGGCTGTTAAGGTTGGCACCCGCAGGGCTAGGCTCGATTCCGGATCCCACCACTTCCGAACACCTCAAGAGGTAAACACATGTCCGAAGAAGCGTTCATCTACGAGGCCATTCGCACCCCCCGCGGCAAGGGTAAAAACGGCGCCCTGACCGAGGTCAAGCCGCTGAACCTGGTCACCGGTCTGATCGACGAGATGCGCTCGCGGCATCCCAACCTCGACGAGAACATGATCAGCGACGTCGTGCTGGGCTGCGTCTCGCCGGTCGGCGATCAGGGTGCCGACATCGCCCGCACCGCGGTGATCGCGGCGGGCATGCCCGACACCGTCGGCGGCTTCCAACTCAACCGGTTCTGCGCCTCGGGCCTGGAGGCGGTCAACACCGCCGCCCAGAAGGTGCGCTCCGGCTGGGACGACCTGGTGTACGCCGGTGGTGTGGAGTCGATGAGCCGGGTTCCGATGGGTTCCGACGGCGGCGCCATGTTCTCCGACCCGGCGACCGTGTACGACGCCTACATCGTCCCGCAGGGCATCGGCGCAGACCTGATCGCCACCATGGAGGGCTTCTCCCGCGACGACGTCGACGCCTACGCTCTGCGGTCCCAGGAGCACGCGGCCGCGGCATGGTCCGGCGGTTACTTCGCCAAGTCGATCGTGCCGGTTCGCGACCAGAACGGCCTGCTGATTCTCGACCACGACGAGCACATGCGTCCCGACACCACCGCCGAGGGCCTGGGCAAGCTCAAGCCCGCCTTCGAAGGTCTGGCCGCGATGGCCGGATTCGACGATGTCGCGCTGCAGAAGTACCACTGGGTGGAGAAGATCAACCACGTCCACACCGGCGGAAACAGCTCCGGAATCGTCGACGGCGCCGCGCTGGTGCTAATCGGAAACGAGAAAGCGGGCAAGGCAAACGGTCTCACGCCGCGGGCTCGCGTGGTCGCCACCGCCACCAGCGGCGCCGATCCGACCATCATGCTCGTCGGGCCCACACCCGCCACCCTGAAGGTGCTCGACCGCGCCGGCCTGACCGTCGACGACATCGACCTGTTCGAACTCAATGAGGCGTTCGCCTCGGTGGTGCTGAAGTTCCAGAAGGACCTCAACATCCCGGATGAGAAGCTCAACGTCAACGGCGGCGCCATTGCGATGGGCCACCCCCTCGGCGCCACCGGCGCCATGATCACCGGCACCATGGTCGACGAACTCGAGCGTCGCGGAGCCAAGCGCGCCCTGATCACGCTGTGCATCGGCGGCGGCATGGGTGTGGCCACCATCATCGAGCGTGTCTGAGCCTCGGTCACCAAAGGAATAGGCGAAAAACCATGGCAGAGAACACCATCAAGTGGGACAAGGATGCCGACGGCATCGTCACGCTGACCCTCGACGACCCGACCGGCTCGGCGAATGTGATGAACGAGCACTACAAGGAGTCGATGCACAAGGCCGTGCAACGCCTTGTCGCGGAGAAGGATTCGATCACCGGTGTGGTGATCACCAGTGGCAAGAAGACCTTCTTCGCCGGCGGTGACCTCAAGTCGATGATTCAGGCCGGCCCGGAGAATGCCGGCGAGATCTTCGCCGAAGTCGAGGACATCAAGCGCGATCTGCGGGCGCTGGAGACCCTGGGCAAGCCCGTGGTGGCAGCGATCAACGGTGCAGCGCTGGGCGGCGGACTGGAGATCGCACTTGCGTGTCACCGCCGCATCGCCGCCGACGCCAAGGGCAGCCAGATCGGCCTGCCCGAGGTCACCCTGGGCCTGTTGCCTGGCGGCGGCGGTGTCGCCCGGACCGTGCGGTTGCTGGGTATTCAGAACGCGTTCGTCAACGTTCTCAGCCAGGGCACACGGTTCAAGCCGGCCGCGGCCAAGGACGCAGGCCTGATCGACGAGGTCCTGCCCACGGTCGAGGAACTGGTGCCCGCCGCCAAGGCGTGGATCAAGGCCAACCCGGATGCGCACACCCAGCCGTGGGATGCCAAGGGCTACAAGATGCCCGGCGGCACACCCGCCAGCCCGGCACTGGCCGCAATCCTGCCGTCGTTCCCGTCGCTGCTGCGCAAGCAGGTCAAGGGTGCGCCGATGCCCGCTCCGCGGGCCATCCTGGCCGCAGCCGTCGAGGGTGCGCAGGTGGATTTCGACACCGCCACCCGCATCGAGAGCCGCTACTTCACCGGCCTGGTCACCGGGCCGATCGCCAAGAACATGATCCAGGCGTTCTTCTTCGACCTGCAGGCCATCAACGCCGGTGGTTCGCGTCCCGAAGGCATCGGCAAGACCCCGATCACCAAGATCGGTGTGCTCGGCGCTGGGATGATGGGTGCCGGGATCGCCTACGTTTCGGCTAAGGCCGGCTTCGATGTGGTGCTCAAGGACGTCACCCTCGAGGCGGCGCAGAAGGGCAAAGGCTACTCGGAGAAGCTGGAAGCCAAGGCACTTGAGCGCGGCAAGACCACGCCGGAGAAGTCCAGTGCGTTCCTCAGCAAGATCACCCCGACCGCCGATGCCAAGGATTTCGCCGGCGTCGACTTCGTGATCGAGGCGGTGTTCGAGAGCCAGGAGCTCAAGCACAAGGTCTTCGGTGAGATCGAGGACATCGTCGAACCCAACGCGGTTCTCGGCTCCAACACCTCGACCCTGCCCATCACCGGACTGGCGTCCGGGGTGAAGCGCCAAGAGGACTTCATCGGGATCCACTTCTTCTCACCGGTAGACAAGATGCCGCTGGTCGAAATCATCAAGGGCGAGAAGACCTCTGACGATGCACTGGCCCGGGTGTTCGATTACACCCTGGCCATCGGCAAGACCCCGATCGTCGTCAACGACAGCCGCGGTTTCTACACCAGCCGGGTCATCGGCACCTTCATCAACGAGGCGCTGGCCATGCTCGGCGAGGGTGTGGAGCCGGCCAGCATCGAGCACGCCGGCACCCAGGCCGGATACCCGGCTCCGCCGCTGCAACTCTCCGACGAGCTCAACATGGAACTCATGCACAAGATCGCCGTCGCCACCCGCAAGGGCGTCGAGGACGCCGGCGGCACCTACGTGCCGCACCCGGCCGAGGCCGTCGTGGAGAAGATGATCGAGGCCGGCCGGCCGTCGCGGCTGTCCGGTGCAGGCTTCTACGAATACACCGACGGCAAGCGCACCCAACTCTGGCCGGGCCTGCGGGAGACGTTCAACTCCGGTTCCTCGACCCCGCCCTTGCAGGACATGATCGACCGGATGCTGTTCGCCGAGGCACTGGAGACCCAGAAGTGCTTCGACGAAGGTGTGATCACCACGACGGCGGACGCCAACATCGGCTCCATCATGGGCATCGGATTCCCGCCGTGGACCGGCGGCGCCGCGCAGTACATCACCGGGTTCCCCGGCGGTAAGGCGGCGTTCGTGGCGCGGGCCAAGGAACTGGCCGCTCGCTACGGCGACCGGTTCAACCCGCCTGCTTCACTGCTCTGACGGTGCCGCCGCAGGTCGGTGTGGTCGGTGCCCCGCCGACGCAGGTCGGCCTGATCTGCGCATTGCCCCAGGAGCACGCGCACCTGCTGGGTGCGATGTCGGTGACCGCAACCCGTCGGATCGGCGGTGTCGATTACAACGCCGGCGAACTCGACGGGCACGCAACGGTTCTCGCTCTGGCGGGCATGGGCAAGGTCAACGTCGCGGTGGTGGCCACTCTGTTGGCGGACCGGTTCGGATGCGCCGTGATCGTCTTCTCCGGGGTCGGTGGCGGACTGGATCCGGATCTGGATATCGGTGATGTGGTGATCGCCGACCGCACCATTCAGCACGACGCGGGCGTGATCGAGGACTCCGGCCTGCGGACCTATCAGGCGGG
>CAMCWJ010000290.1 GCA_945882475.1 Bifidobacterium breve | reverse complement strand
GAGGTTGTCGGTGACGATGACGTCGAACCGGCCGGGATCGGTGACGAGGTAGATGGTCGCTGCGTCGATGTGCTGATAGGCCACCTCGACGTCGGCATACTCGGCGCCGACCTCGGCCACCAACCGCGACCACAGCCCACCGGCGAAGGTCAGCACATTGGTCTTGTGCACCAGGGTCAGGTGCTTGCGGCGGGTGCGGGCCAGATCGAACGCGTACCGAACCACTCGGTTTACGCCGAACGCGGTGTTGAGGCTGACCTCGGTGGCGACTTCATGCGGGGTGCCGGCCCGGATGGCGCCGCCGGTTCCGGTGTAGGGCCCCTCGGTTCCCTCCCGGACGACGACGAAGTCGATCACCGGATTTCCGGCCAGCGGACTGGTAACACCGTCGTAGAGCCGACTCGGCCGCAGGTTGACGTGATGGTCGAGGGCGAAGCGGGTCCGGAGCAGCAGACCGCGTTCCAACAAACCGCTGGGCACCGACGGGTCTCCGATCGCGCCGAGCAGGATCCCGTCGTGGGCGCGCAGTTCGTCGAGCACTCCGTCGGGCAGCACCTCGCCGGTGGCGTGGTAGCGGCGCGCACCGAGGTCGTAGCTGGTCTTCTCGACGCCGGGCAGCACGGCATCCAGAACGCCGAGGGCCTCGTCGATCACCTCCGGGCCGATGCCGTCGCCCGGTATCACGGCGAGTCTCACGACAGGTCCACGACTTCCAGCGTGTCCGCACCCACCGCGCCGCCGATGGCCGCACGCACGTCGGCGGGGACGTCACGATCGATCCGCAGCATCATCGTCGCGGCCAGCCCGCTGGTGTCCTGGCTCATCTGGGCGGCCAGGATGTTGACGCCTGCGGCGCCCAGCAGTGTCCCGATCGTGCCCAGCGCCCCCGGCTTGTCGCTGTAGTGCAGGATCAGGTTCACCCCTTCGGCGCGCAGGTCGAAGTTGCGGCCGTTGATCTGTACGACTTTCTGCACCTGCTGCGGCCCCGACAACGTGCCGGAGACATTGACCGCCGATCCATCCGGCGCCACCACCCGGACGTCGACCAGGCTGCGATGGTTCGGGCTCTCGGTGAGCGTGCTCACCTCGGTCTGCAGGCCGCGTTCGACGGCCAGGCCGGGCGCGTTGACGAATGTCACCTGCTGGTCGGTCATGGTGGAGAACAACCCCCGCAGCGCCGAAAGTTTCAGCACCTCAACGTCTTCGGCGGCCAGCTCGCCGCAGACCCGCACCGACAGGGTGCCGGGCGGCTCGGTGCAGAGCACCCCCGCCAGCAGACCGAGTTTGCGCACCAGGTCCAGCCAGGGCGCCACCTCCTCGCTGACAGCGCCGGCCCCCACGTTGACCGCGTCGGGTACGAACTCACCGGCCAGTGCCAGCCGGACACTGGCGGCGACGTCGGTGCCGGCCCGGTCCTGCGCCTCCGATGTCGAGGCGCCCAGGTGCGGCGTCACCACCGCCTGCGGCAGATCGAACAGCGGGCTGTCCGTGCACGGCTCGGTGGCGAACACGTCCAGACCGGCGCCGCGCACGTGACCGCGGGTGATCGCGTCAGCCAATGCCTGCTCGTCGATCAACCCGCCGCGGGCGGCGTTGACGATGATCACGCCGGGCTTAGTCTTGGCCAGTGCCTCCGCACCCAGCAGTCCGGCGGTCTCCTTGGTCTTGGGCAGGTGCACCGAGATGAAGTCGGCCCGGGCTAGTACGTCGTCCAGTGGCAGCAGTTCGATGCCGAGTTGCGCGGCGCGGGCGGGCGGAACGTAGGGGTCGTAGGCGATGACGTGGGTGCCGAATGCGGCCAATCGCGCCGCGACCAGTTGGCCGATGCGGCCCAGACCCACCACGCCGACGGTCTTGCCGTAGATCTCGGTGCCGTTGAACGCCGATCGCTTCCAGGCGTGCTCGCGCAGGCTGGCGTCGGCGGCCGGGATCTGACGCGCCGCCGACAGCATGAGCGCGATGGCATGCTCGGCGGCACTGTGGATGTTGGAGGTGGGCGCGTTGACCACCAGCACACCGGCGGCGGTGGCGGCGTCGACGTCGACGTTGTCCAGGCCGACGCCGGCGCGGGCGATGATCTTCAGCTTGGGTGCGGCCGCGATCACCTCAGCGTCCACCGTGGTGGCCGAGCGCACCAGCAGGGCGTCAGCCCCGGCCACCGCCTCGAGCAGCTTCGGGCGGTCCGGGCCATCGACCCAGCGCACCTCAACCTGGTCTCCCAGGGCGGCGACGGTCGACTCGGCAAGTTTGTCGGCGATCAGAACAACGGGCAGGCTCACCCGGACAGCGTAATGGCGGGGGCATGGCGTCTAATCATCAGATGGACGTCACCGTGGTGGGCAGCGGCCCCAACGGGCTTGCCGCGGCCGTGGTGTGCGCCCGCGCCGGACTGAAGGTTCAGGTGCTTGAAGCACAGCCCACCCTGGGCGGGGGCTCCCGCACCCTGCCCGATGCCGACTCCCCTGACGTGAGCCACGACATCTGCTCGGCGATCCACCCGTTGGCGCTGGCCTCGCCGTTCTTCGCTGAGTTCGACCTCGCCGCCCGCGGCGTAGGTCTGGCGGTGCCCGAGATCTCGTATGCCAACCCGCTGCCCGGCCGCCCGGCCGCCCTGGCCTACCACGACCTGGACCGCACCTGCGCCGACCTGCATCACGGCGAGGACTGGCGTCATCTGCTGGGTCCGCTGGTCGCTGACGCCGATGACGTGGTGGGCCTGCTGATCGGCGACAAACGCTCCATCCCCACCGATATCCCGGCCGCAGTGCATTTGGCCCGCCGGATGCTGGAGCAAGGCACCCCGGCCTGGGGAACGCTGCGTGGCGAGGATGCCCGCGCACTGTTCACCGGCGTTGCGGCACATACGATTTCGCGGATGCCGTCGTTCGTCGGCGCCGGCGCGGGCCTGATGCTGGCGACGCTCGCGCACACGGTGGGCTGGCCGGTTCCGGTAGGCGGCAGCCAATCCATCGCCGACGCGCTGATCACCGACCTGCGCGCCCATGGCGGCGTCCTATACACCGACACTGAGGTGACCGCCCCGCCCGACGGGGTCGTGCTGTACGACACCGCCCCCACCGCACTGCTGGGCATCTACGGCGATGCCCTGCCGAAGCGCTATGCCCGCGCATTGCAGCGCTACCGATACGGCCCCGGCGTTGCCAAGGTGGATTTCGTTCTCTCCGAGGACATTCCGTGGATCGACACGCGACTGGCCGGCACGGCGACACTGCACCTGGGCGGTGACCGCGCCCGCATGGCGCTCGCCGAACGTGAGATTGCGGCCGGCCGGCACGCACAGTGGCCGATGGTGCTGGCCGCGCAGTCCTACGTCGCCGACCCCAGTCGGATCGATGCCCGGGGCCGCCGGCCGTTCTGGACCTACGCGCACGTGCCGGCCGGATCGTCGGTGGACCAACGCGGCATCATCACCGCCATCATGGAGAGGTTCGCGCCCGGCTTTTCCGACATCGTCGTCTCAGCCCGCAGCATTCCGGCCGACCGACTTGCCGACCACGACGCCAACTACGTTGGCGGAGACATCGGTGTCGGCGGCAATGCGGTGCTGCGCGCATTGCTCGGCCCTACCCCGCGGGTCAATCCGTGGACCACCCCGATGCCACGGGCCTATCGGTGCTCGTCGGCCACCCCGCCGGGCGGCGGCGTGCATGGCATGAGCGGTTACTACGCCGCGCGCACGGTGCTCAAGCGGGAGTTCGGCCTCAAGGTGCCGTCGCTAGAGCCGTAATAGCGGCAGCAAAGTGGTACGAATTAGTCGTACCACTTTGGTACCATTCTAGGACATAGAAGGAGTCCACAAGATGGCTATCAGCGCCAGCGAGGCCCG
>CAMCWJ010000289.1 GCA_945882475.1 Bifidobacterium breve | reverse complement strand
ACGAAAAGGGTCCGCGGGTCAGGCGCAGCTGTTAGCGCGACAACAACACGCGCTACAGGCGACCAGACATCCGGTCAGACCACTTCGGTACACGAGGGAGACGGTAACACGCCCGAGGTTGGGCGTCGACGGGCGCAGGCAGCGCAGTTCAGCACACGCATCCCGCCGTTGGGGTGAGCCCATGGGCCGCAACCGCACGGGGACACAGCTCCCGCCGGTTGATAACGTCAGAGTGAGTAGTGACCAAAGCGGTACGGAGAAGAAGATGACCAGGATCGCCGACGACATCACCGAACTCATGGGCGGCACGCCACTGGTCCGGTTACGACGGGTGACCGAAGGGGCCGTGGCCGACGTGGTCGCGAAGTTGGAGTTCTTCAACCCCGGCGGCAGCGTCAAAGACCGGATCGGCGTGGCGATGATCGACGCCGCGGAAGAGGCCGGTCTGATCAAGCCCGACACGATCATTCTCGAGCCGACAAGCGGCAATACCGGAATCGCACTGGCGATGGTGTGTGCCGCCCGCGGCTATCACTGCGCGCTCACGATGCCCGAGACAATGAGTGTCGAACGCCGGATCCTGTTGCGCGCCTACGGCGCCGAGCTCATCCTGACACCCGGCCCGGAGGGGATGACGGGAGCCATCGCGAAGGCCGAGGAGCTTGCCAAGACCGACGAGCGCTACCTGATACTCCAGCAGTTCGCGAACCCGGCCAACCCGGCAATCCATCGGCTCACCACCGCCGAGGAGATCTGGCGGGACACCGACGGCGAGGTCGACATCGTCATCTCCGGTGTGGGAACGGGCGGCACCATCACCGGGGTGGCCCAGGTGCTCAAGGAGCGCAAGCCCGACACGCAGATCATCGCCGTCGAACCGGCCGCATCGCCGGTGCTGTCCGGCGGGAAGAAGGGACCGCATCCGATTCAGGGCATCGGCGCCGGGTTCGTGCCCGAGGTGCTCGATGTGCACCTCGTCGACGAAATCATCACCGTGAGCAACGACGATGCCTTCGATACAGCGCGCCGGCTCGCACGCGAGGAGGGGTTGCTGGTCGGCATCTCCTCGGGTGCGGCGACATGGGCCGCTCTGCAGGTGGCAAGGCGGCCGGAGAACGCCGGCAAGCTCATCGTCATCATCATCCCGAGCTTCGGCGAGCGGTATCTGAGCACCGCGCTGTTCGCCGGCCTCGCCGACTGACCATGCTTTCGGCCATCCGCAGCGACATCTCAGCGGGCAAACTGCGCGACCCCGCCGCCCGGTCCACCGCGGAGGTGATCCTGTGCTACCCCGGGCTACACGCGGTGTGGGGGCATCGCGTCACCCACTGGCTCTGGCACCACAACGCGAAACTGCCCGCGCGGATGCTCGCCGAACTGAACCGGAAACTCACCGGCGTTGAGATCCACCCCGCGGCGGTACTGGGCTCCGCACTGTTCATCGATCACGCCACCGGCGTGGTGATCGGCGAGACCGCCGTGGTCGGCGACAACGTCACGATCTACCACGGCGTCACGCTCGGTGGTACCAGCCTCGATCGGGTCAGGCGCCATCCCACGGTCGAGGACGATGTGACCATCGGCGCCGGGGCGAAACTGTTGGGCGCCATCACCATTGGCGCGGGCAGTCAGATCGGGGCCAACGCCGTCGTGGTCAAGAACGTGCCGCCGGGAGCTGTGGTGGTCGGTGTTCCCGGACAGGTCGTCGGCCGCGACCCGGCGGCCGCACCGCGCACCGACGATTCGACGCTGCCCGATCCGCTGGGCGCCAGCCTCGGTTCACTGCTGACCCGGGTCGCCGAACTCGAGGGCGAGACCGGAAACGGACGGCCGCGCAACGTCATCCGCCCGCCGGAGGCGGGAGTCTGGCACGGCGAGGACTTCTCGATCTGACCGACAATCCTGTGAACGAGGGAAAGGGGTACGGGTGCCCGATCACGACGACATCACCAACGAGGACACCTTCGACGAGGACAACACCGACGGCCCGCGCGAAACCACCGATGAGTGGGTGGAGCGGACCTACCAGCGACTCAAGCAATTCCTGCGGGTCACCGAGCCGGTCGGATCGGATGAGACCGGCTGGATCGTGGAAACGACCATCGACTTCCCGCCGGAGGACCTGCGGCAGCAGCTTCTAGAGGTGGTCGACACCCGGGAGACGATGGCCGTGCTGCTGACCAAGACGATCATCCTTTACACGCTGGAGCGGGCCAGCGCCGAGGCCGGAGCCCAGCGCGGGCCGCTGGAAGATCCGTAGGGCGTCAGGCCAACCTCTATCGGGCCGCCCTGAACTACCCTGTCGGCGCACCGACCGGTTGATGGGCGTTTGTCGGCGCGACGGTTGCGCTGACGGCCTGTGTCAGGGGCGGTGGCGGTGGCGTCGTGTACACCGTCACCGTGTCGGCCGAGTTAGGAAAGTTGCCCAGCGCGGTGCAGCCGCTCATGAGAAGAACGGCTGTCGTCGCGATGATGACGCGGACGGTGGTGTTGTCGATCATCGTTATCCCCCCGGGAATCCCATTGGGTGCCAAGTCTCGACGCAGGGTCCGGGCGGCGATAAAGCGTGGAGTAATAGTCCGATGGTGAAACAGGGCTCGCTTCACTCGCAATAAATCGTCGGAGCGAATCCAGGTCCAGTCCCCGGAGTCCCCCGGTGTTCTGGCAGCGGTCTATAGAGAGCTCTCGAACTGCTCGTACGCTCCGCCCACGTTCTGTCTGTCGTGGTCGCGCCTATACGGAGCGGTTGGGCGCAGGACTTGCGACACCCTGTGACACCGAGTCGCGCGAAGTGCAAGAGCCTGTTGCATCCTCGGCCAGCCCGCCATCATGCCGACATAGGCCCACGCAGGCCCCAGCTCTGCGAGTGTCTGCTCGTAGCTGGCCCCGGTTGCCCAACATGGCGATGACTGACACCGCGCCGCCATTTGACCTAGGGGCACCTCCAGAGCGCGGTGTCGTAAGTGCTTCCGTTATTTCCAGGATAACTTTGGCGTATTCGGTGACGGCGAGGACGTGAATGACTTGGAAATGTAGCCAGCGGGTTCAACGGCCGATAGAGATACCTTCGGACAGCGACCCACCCGGAATTCGGCCGCCCTCGCTGGCAGACGCGCTGATTCCGCTGGCGACACTGGCGGTGCTGATCGCGGCCTCGCTGGCCTTGTTCGGTGTCGATGCCCTCGCGGGGCCCATCCAGGTCGCGATGATCCTGTGCTGTTCCGTCGCCGCCCTGATGGGTTTGAAAAACGGTTATCAGTGGCCGGAGGTGCAGGAGGCCAGCCAGGCAGCGCTGTCCTCGATCGCCAGCGCAGTGTTCATCCTGTTAGCCGTCGGCGCCCTGATCGGCACCTGGAATCTATCCGGCACCATCCCGACCCTGGTGTATTACGGGATTCAGATCCTCTCGCCGGGTTACTTCTATGTGGCCGCCGCGATCATCTGTGGGCTGGTGGCGCTGTCCATCGGCAGTTCGTGGACCACGGTCGCGACGATTGGTGTCGGCCTGGTTGGGATCGCGGGCATGCTCGGGGTCTCGCCCGCGATCACCGCGGGTGCGGTCATCTCGGGTGCGTATCTGGGGGACAAGCTCTCGCCATTATCGGAAACGACGATCCTGACCGCTCAGATGGTCGGTGTCGATCTGTCCACCCATATCCGCAACCAGGCCTGGACGAGTGTGCCGGCGTTCATCATCGCCGCGGTCGGCTTCGCCATCCTGGGCGTCGTCGGCCCGCCAGTGCAGAACACCGTCGGGGAGGCCGTCGAACTGGCCAAACTCGGTGATATCTTCTGGATCAATCCGCTGAATCTGCTGCCGTTGGTGCTGCTGGCCATCCTGTCGATCCGCAAGGTGCCGGCGTCGTT
>CAMCWJ010000288.1 GCA_945882475.1 Bifidobacterium breve | reverse complement strand
CCGCGCTGGCCGCGGCCCTGGGCGTACTGGCCGCGCGGATCGAAGCCGACCCCGGCCGGTTCCCCGGCGACCGCGCCGGTGTCGCGGAGTTATTGCGTTGGCTGGGCGACGGCCACTTCGTGCTACTGGGCGCCCAGCGGTGTGCCGTTTCCGACGGCAGAGCCGAGGTCGAACAGTCCAGCCGGCTCGGCGTCGCGCGGCTGCGCACCGAGGTGCTGCCCGAACTCAGCCGGCCCGGCCAGTTGCTGGTGCTCGCCCAGGCGACCATGCCGAGCTTCCTGCGCTATGGCGCCTATCCCTACATCGTGGTGGTTCGCGAGGAACAACCCGGCGGGCAGGAGCGAAGCGACTCGGGGAATGGTTCCGGCGGGCAGGAGCGAAGCGACTCGGGGAATGGTTCCGGCGGGCAGGAGCCCGCCATCGAGCACCGGTTCGTCGGGCTGTTCACCGTCGCGGCGATGAACGCCAACGTGTTGGAGATCCCGTTGATCTCTTCTCGGGTGCAACAGGCGCTGGAGCTCGCGCAGGGCGACTCGAGCCGGCCGGGGCAGCTGCTGCTCGACATCTTTCAGACCATCCCGCGCGCCGAGCTGTTCAGCCTGGATGCCGAACAGCTGCTGGCGGTGGCCGGCGAGGTGATCGATCTGGGCTCGCGCCGGCGAGCCCTGCTGTTCCTGCGCGGCGACCAGCTTGGCCACTTCGTATCCTGTCTGGTCTATCTGCCCCGGGACCGCTACACCACCGCGGTGCGGTTGGCCATGCAGGACATCCTGGTTCGGGAGTTCGGCGGCGCCAGCATCGACTACGCCGTGCGGGTCAGCGAATCACCCTGGGCGGTAGTGCATTTCACGGTCCGCCTTCCCGATTCGGCTGCGGATCGGCCGATCGACACCACCGAGGCCAACCGCGACCGAATCCAGGACCTGCTGACCGCCGCAACCCGCACCTGGGCCGATCAACTGGTGGGAGCGGTGTCCACCGGCGCGATCGGGGCCACCGTCGCCGAGCACTATGCGGCGGCCCTACCGGAGGAGTTCAAGCGGGCCGTCACACCCACCGAGGCGATCACCGATATCGGCCTGATCGAAGCCCTGGCCGCTGACTCGGTTCGGATACAGATGGAACGCGGTGACCGGGACCGCGAGATCTACCTCACCTGGTATCTCGGCGGAAGTTCGGCGTCGTTGAGTCGGCTGTTGCCGATGCTGCAGTGCATGGGCGTGGAGGTCCTCGAGGAACGCCCGTTCGGCGTGATCCGTCCCGACGGCCTGGAGGTGTGGATCTACCAGTTCAAGATCCGGCCGGACGTCTCCATCGCCGACCCGACCTCCAATGCGCACTGGGAGGACACCGCTCAGCGGTTCACCGACACCGTCACCGCGATCTGGCAGGGCCACGTGGAGATGGACCGATTCAACGAACTGGTGCTGCGGGCGGGCCTGGACTTCCGGGCGGTGATGGTGCTGCGCGCCTATGCGAAGTACCTGCGGCAGAGTGGTTTTCCCTACAGCCAGGCCCGGATCGAAGCCGTTCTCAACGAGCACACCACGACGGCGCGGTCCCTGGTTGCGCTGTTCGAGGCGATGTTCGACCCCGACTCGGCGGTCAAGGGTCTGGACGCCAAGGCGGCCGCCGCGGCCGTCGCGGCCGACATCGACGCGCTGAACTCCCTGGACACCGATCGGGTGCTGCGGGCGTTCGCCTCGATGATCGAGGCCACCCTGCGGACCAACTTCTTCGTCACCGACGCCGCTTCGGCCCGGGCCGCGGGCGTGTTGTCGGTCAAGGTCAATCCAGAGTTGATCACCGAATTGCCCCTGCCGCGACCGAAGTTCGAGATCTTCGTCTACTCACCGCGGGTCGAGGGCGTGCATCTGCGGTTCGGTCAGGTCGCCCGTGGCGGGCTGCGTTGGTCGGACCGACTCGAGGACTTCCGAACCGAGATCCTGGGACTGGTCAAAGCCCAGGCCGTCAAGAACGCCGTCATCGTTCCGGTGGGAGCCAAAGGCGGCTTCGTCGTCAAGTCGCCGCCCACCCCGACCGGTGACCCGGCTGTCGATCGTGAGGCCCAGCGCGTCGAAGGGATCGCCTGCTACCGGCTGTTCGTAGCGGGCCTGCTCGACATCACCGACAACGTTGACCGTGCCGTCGACCAGTCCGTCGGGCGGGTGGTCACTCCGCCGCGGGTCGTGCGTCGAGACGGCGACGACGCCTACCTCGTCGTCGCCGCCGACAAGGGCACCGCCACCTTCTCCGACATCGCCAACGAGGTCGCGGGGTCCTACGGGTTCTGGCTCGGTGACGCATTCGCCTCTGGCGGCTCGGTGGGCTACGACCACAAGGTCATGGGCATCACCGCGAAGGGAGCGTGGGAATCGGTCAAGCGACACTTCCGGGAAATGGGCGTCGACACCCAGAGCGAGGACTTCACCGTCGTCGGCATCGGGGACATGAGCGGCGACGTGTTCGGCAACGGAATGCTGCTGTCCCGGCACATCCGGTTGGTCGCGGCATTCGACCACCGGCACATCTTCATCGACCCCGCACCCGACGCCGCGCGGTCCTGGCCGGAACGCGAGCGGCTTTTCGGCCTGCCACGCTCCAGTTGGGAGGACTACGACGCCGGCCTCATCAGTGCCGGGGGCGGTGTCTTCAGTCGCGGACAGAAATCGATCGAGATCAGCCCCGAGATGAGCCGGGCGTTGGGCATCGACCCGGAGACCGTCGCCATGACACCACCCGAGGTGATCCGCGCGATCCTGCGCGCCCCGGTGGATCTGCTGTTCAACGGCGGCATCGGCACCTACATCAAAGCCGAGTCCGAGAGCCACGCCGAGGTCGGCGACCGCGCGAACGACGCGGTGCGGGTCAACGCCAAACAGTTGCGCGCCAAGGTGATTGGCGAGGGCGGCAACCTCGGGGTGACGGCGCTGGGACGCATCGAGTTCGACCTGTGCGGTGGCCGGATCAATACCGACGCGCTGGACAATTCAGCCGGCGTGGACTGCTCCGACCACGAGGTCAACATCAAGATCCTGGTCGATTCGCTGGTCAACGCCGGCACGGTTGATCCGGCTCAGCGCGGTGAGTTGCTGGCGTCGATGACCGACGAGGTGTCTCGGCTGGTGCTCACCGACAACGCCGACCAGAACGACCTGATGGGGATCGAGCGCTCCAACGCCCCGGCACTGCTCAACGTGCATGCCCGCCAGATCCGCCAGCTCGAAGCGCGGCGCGGCCTCAACCGGGAACTTGAGGCGCTGCCGTCCGAGAAGGACATCGGCCGGCGGCTGGAGACCGGCACCGGGCTCACTTCCCCGGAGCTGGCCACGCTGATGGCGCACGTCAAACTGGCGCTCAAAGAGGTTGTGCTGGCCGGCGATCTGCCCGATCAAGAGGTCTTCGCCTCCCGGCTGCCGCAGTACTTCCCCGAGCAGCTGCGGACCGCCTTCGCGGGCGATATCCGCACCCATCAGCTGCGCCGCGAGATCGTCACCACCATGGTGGTCAACGACGTGGTCAACGTCGGCGGGATCACCTTCGCCTACCGCGTCACCGAGGATGCCGGGGTCGACTACGTCGATGCGGTACGGGCCTTCGCCGCCGCCGAGGCGATCTTCGGCATCGAGCGGACCTGGCGGGCAATCCGGGCGACCGACGGTCATCAGGTCGGAACCAAGATCTCCGACCGGATGACACTGGAGTTGCGCAGGCTGCTCGACCGGGCCGCCCGCTGGCTGCTGAACTACCGGCCGCAGCCGCTCGCGGTCGGGGCCGAGATCAATCGTTTCGCCGCCCAGGTTGCCCAGCTGACCCCTCGGCTTCCGGACTGGCTGCGCGGCGACGATCAGAGCATCGTCGCCAAGGA
>CAMCWJ010000287.1 GCA_945882475.1 Bifidobacterium breve | reverse complement strand
TGGCGCGAGGTCCTGCCGCACCTGGCCGCCCGGCACCGGGTGATCGCCCCGGACCTGCTTGGCCACGGACAATCGGACAAACCGCGGGCGGATTACTCGCTGGGCGCCTTCGCTGTGTGGCTGCGTGACCTTCTGGATCGGCTCGGCATCTCGCGGGTGACGGTCGTCGGTCATTCGCTGGGCGGGGGCGTCGCGATGCAGTTCGCCCACCAGCATCCCGAGTACGTGGAGCGACTGGTGCTGATCAGCAGCGGCGGCCTCGGGCCGGATCTGGGCCGCACGCTGCGCCTGATGTCGGCGCCGGGCGCGGAATTCGTCTTGCCGGTGATCGCGCCGCACTCGGTCGTGGCGCTTGGCGAGCGTCTGCGGGGTTGGCTGGCCGCCCACGGAGTGCGCAGCGCGCAGGCCGACGAGACCTGGTCGGCCTACAGTTCGCTCGCCGACGCCGAGACCCGGACCGCGTTCCTGCGGACGTTGCGGTCGGTGGTCGACTACCGCGGCCAGGCCGTCAGCGCCTTCAACAAGATGCACTTCACCTCGGGCCTGCCCACGTTGCTCATCTGGGGTGAGCAGGACCGACTGATTCCGGCGGACCACGGACAGGTCGCCCACGAGGCGCTTCCGGACAGCAGGCTGGTGACCATTCCGGGGGTCGGCCACTTTCCGCATGTGGAGGCTCCGTTAGCCGTCACCGACACCGTGGACGACTTCATCGCGACCACGGCGCCGTGGCATTGGCAGCGTCCGGGCCGCCTGGTCGAGGTTGCCGACGCGATGCGCTGCTGACTCAGTCGGTGACGGTGAATCCGGCCAGCCAGTCCTCGTGCATCTCGCCGCCGATTGATACCCGCCACTGGTAGCGCTGACCGGGTGTCAGGTCCAGCGGCGGAATGGTCGCGATGAACGGAATGGTGACCGGGGTGCCCTCCGGGTGCACCGGATTGCGTTGGGCGTTGATCGTGCTTTCTTCGGTCTTGGCCACCCGGGTGCCGTCGCTGTCGATCAGTTCGGCCTGAATCGGAAACTCGCCACCGATCTCGGACCACTCCACCTCGGCGAAGACGATCAGCACATGCTGGGGGGTCGGGGTGCTGCTGGTGCTCCAGCCAAGCCCCAGCGCACTGACGATGCCGCCCTTGTCGAGATGTCCGCTGTGTGCCAGTAATACGATGGCCCTCAATCGAATTCACCTGCCAGATTCTTCTTGTCGATCTTCTCGCCGGCGAGCGTCGGCAACGGTTGTTCGCGAATGACCCAGCGGGTCGGGATCGCGAAGTAGGCGACGAGCCCCTGCAGATGTCGGATCAGGTCCTGCTCAGTGGGTGGGCGCTCATCGGTTCGGTGGACGACGACAGCGGCGAGTTCCTCGCCGAGGTCCGGGTGCGGCAGCCCGATCGCGGCCGCCTCAACCACGTCGGGGTGTCGCAGGAGTGCGGCCTCGACGTGCGGGCAGGCGATGTTTTCTCCGCCCCGGATCACCATGTCCTTGCGGCGGCCATCGATGAACAGGTATCCGGAGTCCAGGTGACCGAGGTCGCCGGTGTGCAACCACCCGTCGGTGTCGACGGGGTCGACGGGGTCGACGGTGCCGTCGGGGAGACCGAGGTAGCCGTTCATCACGGTGGGCGAGCGGACCAGCACCTCGCCGACCCCGTCGTCGTCGGGATCGGCGATGCTGATCTCGACGGTGGGCAATGGCCGGCCCACGGTGTCGCCGAAGCGCTGGAGGTCGGCGCCGGCGGCCAGGGTCAGGAATCCGCCACCCTCGGTCATGCCCCACATGTTGGCCAGGCCCCGGGCCTTGAGTTGGGGTAGCCGGCGGGCCAGCTTCTCCAGCAACACCGGTGGCACCGGCGCGCCGCCCATCGGGAAGGACCGCAGGCTCGACAGGTCGTGGGACTCGAAATCGGGATGCTCCAGCAGGCGCACCGCCATGGTCGGCACCGCGCCCCAGCGCTGCACCTCCTCGGTTTCGATCAGCCCGAGCACCTCCGCGGGGTCGAATCGGCCCGAGTTGAATACGATCCGGCCGCCCGTGATGGTCTGGGTCAGCAGGGTGGCGAACGCGCCGATGTGAAATAGCGGCGTGCAGATCAGGTTCACCGGTTGCGCAGCGTCTACCGGCAGCAGGTGCGGCAGTTGCCGGGCGCGGGCCAACACGTTGTGCTGGTTGGCCACCACCGCACGGAAGGACAGCTCGACGGCCTTGGGCATTCCCGAACTGCCCGAGGTGAACAGGATGGCGGCCGCGTCGTCCTCATCGGCCGGGCCGGGAACCTCCGGCAGTTCGCTTTCGGTGCCGAAGCAGCTCCCGAAGTCCGCCACGTCGAGCACCGGAACCCCGCAGCTCTCCGTCAGGCCGGGCGCGTCGGTGATGACGGCGCGTGGCGCAACGACGGCGAGGCAGTGCGCCGCCTCGTGGGGGCTCCACCAACGGTTGCCGAGTACCGGCACCGCGCCCACCGACCAGATCGCCCATAGCGCCAGCACCCAGTCCGGGCTGTTGTAGGCCAGCACCACCACCCGATCGCCGGGTTGGATCCCGCACGGCTGCAGGCGTTTCCGTGCGTTGCCGATGGCCGCGAAGAATTCCCCGAAGGTGATGCGACGGTCACCTTGGACCAGGAAGGGGCGCTGTTCCCAGCGGTCTACGCCGGTCAGCAGTTCGGCAAAGGTGCGGGGGCGTTGCCGGTAGAGCAGCCCGGGATGGCCGGCGTAGCGGCCGGTGCTGACCTCATCACCCCAAACCCCATCGCCGCGGACCTCATCACCCCGTGGCGACTGCACAGCCGCCGATCCTAAGCGGTTGGCTCAGTGGGCGCGACCGTGCGCATAGAGCCCGCCCGGCGCGGCGTGTCGGGGTGCCGACACGCACGCTCGCGGCGGTGGGGCGGGCCGTATGGTGTGCACCATGGCCGAGGACAACCCAGTGCGAATTCATGAGGTGGCGATCATTGGCGCCGGCCCCGGCGGCATCACCGCCGCGCACCTGCTGCGGCGCAACGGGATCGACGACTTCGTCATCCTGGAACGGGCCGGGGACGTCGGCGGGACCTGGCGCGACAACCACTATCCCGGCCTGGCCGTCGACATCCCGTCGCTGTGGTACCAGTTCCCGTTCGCCCGCGATCCGAATTGGTCGCGACTGTTCGCCTCCGGCCCGGAGATCCACCGGTACCTGCGCGACGTGGCCAGCAGGGAAGGTGTCTACTCGCACCTGCAGACCGATACCGAGGTGGTGCGCCAGGTGTGGGACGACGACCACGCGGTGTGGCGCCTCGAGATCGCCGACGGCCGCGTCGTCACTGCGCGGTTCGTCATCAGTGCGGTCGGCGGATATGTCAACGCCAAGCCCGATGTCCCGATTGACGGGATCGACGACTTCGGTGGCCGGGTCATGCGTCCCAACGACTGGGACGACTCCTATGACATCCGCGGCAAGCGGGTGGCGCTCATCGGAACCGGGTCCAGCGGTGTGCAGATCGCCGGAGCGCTGGCCGGGGTCGCCGGCCAACTCGACGTGTATCAGCGAACGCCGGCCTGGGTACTGCCGAAGGTGGACTTCGAGATGAGTCCCCGGATGCGCACTGTCCTGAAAGTGCCGGGTGTGCTGCCGGCGGTCGATGCCGCCGGACGCTGGATGATGGACATCTTCCTGGTGGCCCCGATCTGTCACCTGCTGTCGAGGCTGTCGGAGCCAACCCTGAAGCGGGTGATGCCGCTCTACGACGCCTACTGCCGCACGCTCTACCGGGGATTGCTGCGAGCAACGGTGCGTGACAAAGCTGTCCGGAAGAAGTTGCTTCCGCGATACGGCATCCTGGCCAAGCGCCCGGTGATCTCCAGTGCGTTCCTGCCGATCTTCAACCGCGCCAACACCGCGCTGGTCACCAC
>CAMCWJ010000286.1 GCA_945882475.1 Bifidobacterium breve | reverse complement strand
CGGATCATCGGACCCCGCAGCCACCCCGGCGGAACCACGCGTACGAACCTCCGTCACAGAATCAGCCGACACAGAGCCAACCGACGAGTCATCTGCGAGTGCCGGGCCGTTGGCCGCTGGACGTCCCTGCGGCCGCGACGCACCCCGCGACGGCGACGACCCAGAAGTCGAGGCCGAGGAATCTGAAGTTGAACCAGTCGACCCAGCTGAACCCGCTGTATCCGCGGCGACTACCGCCACCGGCGACACCGCCGAACCCACACCGAGAGCGACCGCCAGAGCACCCACCCGGCCCACATAACCGGCAAGACCGGGCACGCCAGGCTCCGTCGCAATCACCGCACGGCGGCTGTACTCAATCGTCCGCACCCGCCCCTTCGATGTACGGCGATGACGACCGGCAGACGACGACAACGTGGAATCAGCCACAATCAACCCTCGGGAATTCTCGATCAGGCTGGGCCTTGGCACACAGCAGTCTGAAGCAGCCTTTTCGGGACCTTAGCAGGTATTTTGGGGACTTTAGTAGGTATACGGCGAGACAAATTAGTGTTGCGGCACCCGTGGGCACGACCCATCAGGGGCACGGGGCTGCCGGGCATTCCGGTCACCGCGAACCGCTGATAGAAGATGCGGTGCCGCAGGGGAAACCTGAGGGGCCATCGTGGAGTTATCTGTTCGCTCGCTCCTGATTGCAGCCACCGTCGCGATCGTCGGGGCGAGCGCCGTCCCCGTTCCCTGACCATCGGCCGCCGCAGAAATGCCGACCGGGCTCGACAGTCCGTTCAGTGAATTGGTGGGCCTAGGTTGGTAGGGCCAGACGCCCGAGGCCGCGACGATTAATCGCCGGCTGCTCGAGATCGTCCCAGAGAACACCCGCAGCCGTATCCTGACCAACCTCGAGTTCTGCAACGGCGCTCCGAAGTCAGTGATCCGCCAACTCAAATCACGCTTGAGTGTCGATCACCGCTCGGCACTGGCGGCGCTCACCCTCATCCCGATACGCGACCTTATGTGTCATGTTCAGATGAATCCGCTGCATCGTAATGCCGGAAAACCACTGTCTAGCAGCACATTTGTGGTGGTCCCGGCTGGGATCGAACCAGCGACCTTCCGCGTGTGAAGCGGACGCTCTCCCACTGAGCCACGGGACCGGCGGGCACACCTTGACGGCGGCGTCTTGCCGAGGTCGAAGACTAACACGCGGGTACATTTCCGCTGAATGCGGTCATCGCGGCCGGTGAAGCGGGGATTTGTGCGGCTTCCCGTCGGTCGACTATTGTCGACCTTCGCACTGGGCGACGATCTCGCCCGGCGCTCGCGGATGTAGCGCAGTTGGTAGCGCATCACCTTGCCAAGGTGAGGGTCGCGGGTTCGAATCCCGTCATCCGCTCGAAGGTGCAACTGGCATCAGACCCAACGGTGGAGTGGCCGAGTGGTGAGGCAACGGCCTGCAAAGCCGTGCACACGGGTTCGATTCCCGTCTCCACCTCCGATGGTTGTCCCGGCGCGATTAGCTCAGCGGGAGAGCGCTTCCCTGACACGGAAGAGGTCACTGGTTCAATCCCAGTATCGCGCACCAGCATTGATCTTCAGCCCCTACATGGTCGCGGGGGCGATGGGACACGCGATCGGCGGACGAAGCCACTACTACTGAAACCGGCCGACGCCACCGAGCGACATCGAAAACCCTGATGCCCGCGCACCGGGCCGCTCAGGACGCCGCTGGCGACGCGCCGGGGCCAGCCTTCCACGCTTAAGCGGCCAAGTCGTGGATCATCGGAACATGGCCGGCAACACCGCGGCTCCATTGAATTTCGACGAGGGCGACCAGGTCCCCGCCCCTAACGTCGCGCCCACCGGTGTGCATCCATCGAGTTCCATTGGGTGCGCCGAATGAATATCGAACCTGAAGTCCGCGATTGGCTCGCCGCGCTGGAACTCGCTGAGGCCGTCGCTGAGCGGAACACCGCGAAAGTGGCGGCCGTCTACAACGACGCCATGGCCACCGACCCACCCCGCCTGCTCCCGTTGTTGCAGGCGTTCGTCAACGTCGCCGCGCCTGACCCGGATCGCATCGCCGAACTTCGGCGCAAGGTTGATCTGGTGGTCTTCGAGCAGATCACCAACGGCTTAAACCAGTGAGCACGCGGGTCGCTTAAAGTGGGACACCATGAAGCGCGCGATTGCCCTGGCCGTTGTGATGGGCGCGATCGCAAGCGGACTGCTGGGCTGCAGCCAGTCCACGGCGGCTCCTACAACCGCTGAGCCCCCTTCAGCTCCGACAACCGCTGAGCCCAGCCCCACCACCGAGGCCGCAGGCACGCCGGTCGGCGCTCAGCCACGATTGGCCGCAGACCCGGCCCAACTGGCCGACGATCTAGTCGCCGATGTGCGGGCGCTACGCGACCCGGCAAGCCCGGAGTCGGCGTTGACCGAGGCGGCCCGCCGCGAACAGGCCGCCTTCCGCGCGATCGGGCGCCACCCCGAATGGGACGCGGTGGTCCGGCCACGGATTCCACAACCGATGCTCGAGTACTACGACCGCAACATCGACGCCCGCCGTCAACTCAATGCGATGGCCGTCCCGCGCGACACCCTGCCGGCATGGCGCATCGTGCCACCCGCCCCGGTCGACGAACTGATGACCTACTACCGCGAGGCGGAGGCGGCGTTCGGCGTCGGCTGGAACTACCTGGCCGCGATCAATCTCATCGAGACCCGGTTCGGCAGCATCGCCGGGGTGAGCACCGCCGGCGCCCTGGGGCCCATGCAGTTCATGCCGGAAACCTGGGCCGCCTACGGCCAGGGCGGCGACGTAACCGCACCCCGGGACGCCATCATGGGGGCGGGCCGCTATCTGGCCGCAAGCGGGTTCGCCAGCAACCCCGATCGCGCCATCTATGCCTACAATAACGCCAACCAGTACGTCCGGGCAGTCACCGACTATGCGGCCGTACTGGCCGCCGATCCCGCCGCGCTCGCCGGGTATCACCGCTGGGACGTCTACTACTTCACCACCGCCGGTGACGTGCTGCTGCCGATCGGATACTCGGCCACCTCCCGCATCCCCGTCCAGGAGTATCTGGCCAACCACCCGCAGTAGCTAGCAAACCCTTTGCCGGGCCGTCACCCGGCGTTCACCGACCGCTATTACGGTTTGCCCGGCGGACCCCGCAACACCCTCTGTCAACCACCCGAGCCCGCCGCTGGAGTCGATGGTTCCCCCGAGCGAAGCCGACCGTGCGCAGGCCGACATCTTCTGTGAAGAACTGCATCGGCAGATCGCGCTTCTCGACGAGCAGCGGGCGACGTTTCGCGCTGAGATGGCCCGCTACAGCTCAGGACACCGGCTCGAGCAGGTCAAGCGGATGCAGCGCGAACTGAGGACGACCGCCCTGGAGCGCCGAAAACTTCTTGACCTGGTGGCTGGGCTGGGCCACCGGTACCCGTGCGATCACCACGATCCGGACCCCGGTGGCCCGGGTGAGGGCCCGGCCTAATCCCTGGTCCAGAGGCAGTCGCCGGAGAGTTCAGCGTAGAACAGTTTCGGCAGCATCTGCACGTCGACGGACTGGCCCGCCTCGCCCTGGCTGATCTGGGGCGGCGACAGCACGCCCGCCTCCACCACGGTCTGCTGCTCGGCGCGGCAGACCGTCTGCGGATCCAGTGGGGTGGCGGTCCACCCACCGGAGGTCAGGTTGGGGTTGCGCATGCCCTGCCCGTGCAGGGTGATCACCGGCCCGTAGCTGTACCAGCT
Organism: Bifidobacterium breve; assembly: GCA_945882475.1. Taxonomy (GTDB): domain Bacteria; phylum Actinomycetota; class Actinomycetes; order Mycobacteriales; family Mycobacteriaceae; genus Mycobacterium. Next base: position 137 of record CAMCWJ010000286.1, on the reverse strand, counting down.
GTCATTGGGGTCGAAAGGGGTCTGCACCGCGGCCCACTGGTACCCGAGCCCGACCTGCTCCGCACACACGGCATAGGTCTGCTCGTCGGGAAGCAGGGTCATGGTGCCGGCGAACTCGGATGGGCACCCGGAGCCGA
>CAMCWJ010000285.1 GCA_945882475.1 Bifidobacterium breve | reverse complement strand
CGGGAAGCCGCAGTGACCGAGGTTGGGAACCTCGGTGAAGAAGGAGTAGTTGCCCCCGGTGGCCTGGGTTCCGCATTCGATGACGTGACCGGCCACCACGGCGCCGGCCAGTCGGTCGTAGTCGTCGCGGGCCCAGCCGAAGTGCGCCGCCGCGGGGCCCACCACCACCGAGGCGTCGGTGACCCGGCCGGTGACGACGATGTCGGCACCAGAGTTCAGGCACTCGACGATGCCCCAGGCGCCCAGGTAGGCATTGGCGGTCAACGGCGACCCGAAGTTCAGTTCAGCGGCGCGTGGCAGCAGGTCGTCGCCCTCCACGTGGGCCACCGCCGCGGGGATGCCCAGCCGCTCGGCCAGGGCGCGGACTGCCTCCGCCAGGCCCGCCGGGTTGAGCCCGCCGGCGTTTACCACGATGCGGACCCCGCGATCCACCGCGATGCCCAGGCACTCCTCGAGTTGGGTGAGGAACGTCCTGGCATAGCCGCGGGCCGGATCCTTCATCCGGTCCCGGCCCAGGATGAGCATGGTGAGCTCGGCCAGGTAGTCGCCGGTCAGATAGTCCAGATCACCGCCGGTGAGCATCTCCCGCATCGCCGCGGCGCGGTCGCCGTAGAAGCCCGAACAGTTGCCGATCCGCACGGGGTTCCCGGTGACATTGGAGGAATACGTCACGGCGATGTCCTCCCTGTCCGGGTCGGCAGCCGGCCTCGCAGCCCAACCAACCGGTAGGTTAAGTGCCGGGCCGGGCCCGGTGTCAAGTGCGGCTTTGGAATCGGAACACCTCAGAGGCTATCCTTGAGCAGCGGCGCCGAATGTCTGCGCGGCAGCACTCACAAGGAGATCTTTCGTCATGGCTGTGCCCAAACGCCGGATGTCGCGCTCGAACACCCGTAGCCGACGTTCGCAGTGGAAAGCCACCGCGACGTCTCTGGTGACCGTGTCCGTCGGCGGCCGCCAGCACAAGGTGCCGCGCCGCCTGATGAAGGCCGCTCGCCTGGGTCTGATCGATCTCGATAAGCGCTGATCGGGCCTGCCAGCGCGGGGGATCACGGGCCGGGGGCGGCGCGCCTCTCAGCCGAATCTAAGTCGGTTGGTTGACACTGGTCCCTGTGCGAATACTTGTGGTCGATGATGATCGCGCCGTGCGTGAGTCGCTACGGCGGTCCCTTTCCTTCAACGGCTACACCGTCGACCTCGCTGAGGATGGAGTCGAGGCACTCGACGCGATCACTAACGAGCGGCCGGATGCGCTGATCCTGGATGTCATGATGCCGCGGATGGACGGCCTCGAGGTGTGCCGCCAACTGCGCGGCACCGGTGATGACATTCCGATCCTGGTTCTCACCGCGCGTGACACGGTGTCGGAGCGGGTCTCCGGACTCGACGCCGGAGCCGACGACTACCTGCCCAAGCCATTCGCGCTGGAGGAACTTCTGGCCCGGTTACGGGCCTTGCTGCGTCGCACCGGACCGGAGGAGGCCTCCGAGAACGTGTTGATGACGTTCGGCGACCTGTCACTGGATCCGGCGACTCGCGAGGTGCATCGCGGAAACCGGCCGATCAGCCTGACCCGCACCGAGTTTGCCCTGTTGGAGATGCTCATCGCCAACCCTCGGCGGGTGTTGACCCGGAGTCGGATCCTCGAAGAGGTGTGGGGGTTCGATTTTCCAACGTCCGGCAATGCGCTGGAGGTCTATGTCGGTTACCTGCGCCGCAAGACGGAAGCAGAAGGAGAGTCGCGGCTGATCCACACCGTTCGCGGGGTGGGTTATGTGCTGCGTGAGACACCACCCTGATGTCGTCGACGAAGCGGCGCGCGTACGCGATGCGGGCGCCAGGGCGAGCCGCCACATCGCTGTCGCTGCGGTGGCGGGTGATGTTGCTGGCCATGTCGATGGTGGCCATGGTGGTGGTGCTGATGGCGGTCGCGGTGTACGCGGTGGTCTCCGCGGCGCTCTACACCGACATCGACAGCCAGTTGCAGAGCCGCGCCCAGCTACTGATCGCGAGTGGGTCCCTGGCGGCCGATCCGGCCAAGGCGATCGAGGGCACGGCCTACTCCGACGTCAACGCCATGCTGATCAATCCGGGCCGCTCGATCTACACCGCCAACCAACAGGGACAGACGCTGCCGGTAGGTCAGCCGGAGAAGGCGGTGATCCAGGGCGAGCTTTTCATGTCCCGTCGCACCGTCGGCGATCAGCGGGTGCTGGCGATCCATCTGCCCAACGACAGCTCGCTGCTGATCTCCAAGAGCCTGCAGCCGACCAACGCGGTGATGAACAAACTCAAATGGGTGCTGCTTGCGGTCGGCGGCATCGGGGTGGTGATCGCCGCAGTCGCCGGCGGGATGGTGGCGAGGACGGGTCTGCGGCCGGTGGGCCAGCTCACCGATGCCGCCGAGCGGGTGGCCCGCACCGACGACCTGCGGCCGATTCCGGTGTTCGGCAGTGACGAGTTGGCCCGCCTGACCGAGGCGTTCAACTCGATGCTGCGGTCGCTGGCCGAATCCCGCGAGCGGCAGGCCCGCCTGGTCGCCGACGCCGGCCACGAACTCAAGACGCCGTTGACGTCGCTGCGCACCAACGTGGAACTGCTGATGGCGTCCAGCGCCCCCGGCGCGCCGCCGATCCCGGAGAGCGAGATGGCCGATCTGCGTGAGGACGTGATCGGCCAGATAGAGGAACTGTCAACGCTGGTGGGTGATCTGGTGGACCTCACGCGCGAGGACAACCCGCACGGAACGGCCCTTGAGGACGTCGACATGAGCGAAGTAATCGACCGCAGCCTCGAGCGGGTTCGCCGCCGCCGCAACGATATTCACTTCGATATCGACGCCATCGGCTGGCAGGTGCATGGTGACGCGGCCGGACTGTCCAGGGCCGTGCTCAACCTGCTCGACAATGCCGCCAAGTGGAGCCCGGCTGGCGGGACCGTGGGGTTGCGGCTGCGCCAGGTGGACGTTGCCCACGCCGAAATCGTGGTGTCTGACGAGGGTCCAGGTATCGCTCCGGAGGAGCGCGGCCTGGTCTTTGAGCGGTTCTACCGGTCGACTTCGGCGCGTGCGATGCCCGGTTCCGGCCTGGGTCTGGCAATCGTCAAACAGGTGGTCGTCAAACACGGCGGTGTGATCCGGGTCGGCGAGACCGTCCCGGGCGGACAGCCCCCCGGAACGTCGTTCTTCGTCTTATTGCCCGGCCGGCCGATCCCGTCCGCCTACCCGCAGTCGTCCGCTTTCAGCGAACTCGACGAAACACCCGGTGTGACGGGCAGGAATGGAAAAACATCGACCGCATCGAGTGTTATCACAGCCGATTCTCAGTAGCACCCGGCAGGATGAGGACCAACACGGCAAACATTCGGAGCCTCGAGAAAGAATGACTCAGCGAAAATGACAAGCGATCCTCGGTACACGCAGCCGCAACAGGACGGCCCGCGAGTGCCGAATCAGCAAGCGGCGCCCGGCTATCCACAGACTGGCTACCAGCAGCCCTACGATTGGCGTTACCCGTCGGCGCAACAGCCGCAACAGCCGGGTTATCAGCAGGGCTACGAGCCCTACGGCGACCCCTACAGCCGCAGGGATACTGCGGCTGCACCTACTGCCCTGCCGTCAAGGCCACGGAAGCGTTCTCGCACAGCGGCTTTGACGGTCGGTGCGCTGGCCGTCGCTGCCGTGTCCGCTGGTGTCGGAGGCCTGGTAGCGACCATCGCGCAGCCGGACAGCAAACCGGCCACGACTATCGCCTTGCCGGCGCCGAATGGCCGGACCGTTCCCAGCGCCAATGTTCCGGTCGGAACTGTCGAACAGGTCGCGGCGAAGGTGGTGCCGAGCGTGGTGAAACTGGAAACCAAGATGGGCCGCCAGTCCGAGGAGGGTTCGGGCATCGTGCTGTCCGCTGACGGCCTCATC
>CAMCWJ010000284.1 GCA_945882475.1 Bifidobacterium breve | reverse complement strand
AGTGAGGAACCACGCAGAAGAATGGCGGGAAGCGGTGTGCGTGGTTCCTCACTCAACGCGGGGTTAAGCCGGGACAGGGCCGCAGACGGGCCCGGAATAGGCTCGGACCCGTGCTGACTGACCTCATCGACCTGCCCGGCGGGGATTTCCAGATGGGCTCGACGAGCTTCTACCCCGAGGAAGCGCCGATCCATCCCGTGACGGTCGGGCCCTTCGCGATTGAACGCCACCCCGTCACCAATGCCGCGTTCGCCGAGTTCGTGGCGGCGACCGGTTACGTCACCGTCGCGGAGCGGCCGATGGATCCCGCGCTGTATCCCGGTGTCGCAGAAGAGGATCTGCTGCCCGGTGCGCTGGTGTTCCGCCCCACCGCCGGGCCGGTCAACCTCTCCGACTGGCGGCAGTGGTGGGACTGGGCGCCGGGCGCGAACTGGCGTGCGCCGTACGGCGTCGGCAGCGATATCGCCGGCCGCGAGGACCACCCGGTGGTGCAGGTCGCCTATACCGACGCCGCGGCGTACGCCGCGTGGGCGGGTCGGCGGCTGCCCACCGAGGCGCAGTGGGAATACGCCGCCCGGGCCGGATCCACCACCACCTACGCATGGGGGGAGGAACCCACCCTCGATGGCAACCTGATGGCCAACACCTGGCAGGGCCGGTTCCCGTTCCGCAATGACGGAGCCCTGCACTGGGTCGGCACCTCTCCGGTCGGCACCTTCCCGCCGAACGGCTTCGGCCTGCTCGACATGATCGGCAACGTGTGGGAGTGGACGACGACCACCTACTCCGCTCGCGGGCACACACCGGGCGCACCGGCAGGCGCCTGCTGCCCGCCGCCCGCCGACCCGGATCCCACCGTCATCCAGGCCCTCAAGGGCGGCTCGCACCTCTGTGCGCCGGAGTACTGCCTGCGCTACCGCCCGGCCGCCCGATCGCCGCAATCCCAGGACTCCTCGACCACGCATATCGGTTTCCGCTGCGTGGCCGACCTGGGCTGAACCCGCACTGCTGCGAGGGTCGACGACCACGGATTTGGCCCGACGCGGCCCGTCACCTAGTATTGGGGGGTTGCCTGGGGCAGACCTTGGCCGGCTCTCGTCGGCCTCGCGTGCCTTCCGGTGACGAAGACCGAGCACGTCAGGTTCCCTTCTGCTTGCCCAGAGGACTGTGCCGTGCACTACGCAAGGGAGATCTGGTGATCCAGCAGGAATCGCGGCTCAAGGTCGCCGATAACACCGGTGCCAAGGAGATCTTGTGCATCCGGGTGCTCGGTGGCTCGTCGCGGCGCTACGCCGGCATCGGCGACATCATCGTGGCCACCGTCAAGGACGCCATCCCCGGCGGCAACGTCAAACGTGGCGACGTCGTCAAGGCCGTGGTGGTGCGCACCGTGAAGGAACGCCGCCGCGCCGACGGCAGCTACATCAAGTTCGACGAGAACGCCGCGGTGATCATCAAGGCCGACAACGACCCGCGCGGAACCCGCATCTTCGGCCCGGTGGGCCGCGAACTGCGTGAGAAGAAGTTCATGAAGATCGTCTCGCTGGCCCCGGAGGTGTTGTAGATGAAGGTCCACAAGGGCGACACCGTGCTGGTCATCGCCGGAAAAGACAAGGGCGCCAAGGGCAAGGTCATCCAGGCCTTCCCGACCCGCAATCGGGTGCTCGTTGAGGGCGTTAACCGGATCAAGAAGCACACCGCGCAGTCCGCTAATGAGCGTGGCGCCTCCTCCGGCGGAATCGTCACCCAGGAGGCCCCCATTCACGTCTCCAACGTGATGGTGGTCGACGCCGACGGAACTCCGACCCGCGTCGGCTACCGCGTCGACGAGGAGTCCGGTAAGCGCGTTCGCATCTCCAAGCGCAATGGCAAGGACATCAAGGCATGACGACAGTGGAAACCAAGGCCCAACCGCGGCTCAAGGCGCGCTACCGCAGCGAGATCCGCGATGCGCTCAACAAAGAGTTCGACTACGCCAACGTGATGCAGATCCCGGGCGTGGTCAAGGTGGTCGTCAATATGGGTGTCGGTGACGCCGCCCGGGACGCCAAGCTGATCAACGGCGCGGTCACCGACCTCGCGCTGATCACCGGACAGAAGCCCGAGATCCGCAAGGCCACCAAGTCCATCGCCCAGTTCAAGCTGCGCGAGGGCATGCCGATCGGTGCGCGGGTGACCCTGCGCGGTGACCGGATGTGGGAGTTCCTGGACCGCCTGGTCTCGATCGCACTGCCGCGTATCCGCGACTTCCGCGGTCTGAGCGCCAAGCAGTTCGACGGCCACGGCAACTACACCTTCGGCCTCGCCGAGCAGTCGGTGTTCCACGAGATCGACGTGGACAGCATTGACCGGCCCCGCGGCATGGACATCACCGTCGTCACCTCGGCGACCAATGACGACGAGGGGCGGGCGCTCCTGCGGGCCCTCGGCTTCCCGTTCAAGGAGATCTGAGCATGGCAAAGAAGGCATTGGTCAACAAGGCCAACAAGAAGCCGAAGTTCGCGGTGCGGGCCTACACCCGCTGCAATAAGTGCGGTCGGCCGCATGCCGTGTACCGCAAGTTCGGCCTGTGCCGGATCTGCCTGCGGGAAATGGCGCATGCCGGCGAATTGCCCGGTGTGCAGAAGTCCAGCTGGTAAGCCAACAGACCGAGAACAGTTACGCAGCAGGCCCATTCGGGAACCGCTGCGAGGAAGGTAGACAGGCTCCCGATGACGATGACGGATCCGATCGCAGACTTTTTGACACGTCTGCGCAACGCCAATTCGGCGTACCACGATGAAGTAACCCTGCCGCACTCGAAGATCAAGGCCAACATCGCCGAGATCCTCAAGCGTGAGGGTTACATCAGCGACTTCGCCACCGAGGACGCCCGGGTGGGCAAGTCACTGGTGGTCAAGCTCAAGTACGGCCCCAACCGGGAGCGCAGCCTCGCCGGTCTGCGCCGGGTGTCCAAGCCCGGTCTGCGGGTGTACGCCAAGTCCACCAATCTGCCGCGCGTGCTCGGCGGACTTGGTGTGGCGATCATCTCCACGTCGTCCGGTCTGCGGACCGACCGTCAGGCTGCCCGTGAGGGCGTCGGCGGCGAAGTCCTCGCGTACGTGTGGTGAGGGAGGACTAACAGACATGTCTCGTATTGGTAAGCAGCCCGTGCCGGTTCCGGCCGGAGTTGACGTGAAGATCGAGGGCCAGAGCGTCTCGGTCAAGGGACCCAAGGGCACCCTGGAGTTGGCGGTCGCCGAGCCGATCACCGTGTCGCGCAGCGACGACGGCGCGATCCTGATCGGCCGGCCCGACGACGAGCGGCTCAGCCGCTCGCTGCACGGTCTCTCGCGCACCCTGGTGGCCAACCTGATCACCGGCGTCACCGAGGGATACACCAGGAAGATGGAGATCTTCGGGGTCGGTTACCGCGTGCAGCAGAAGGGCAGCAACCTCGAGTTCGCGCTGGGCTACAGCCACCCGGTTCTCATCGAGGCTCCCGACGGCATCACGTTCGCGGTGGAGAGCCCGACGAAGTTCTCGGTCTCCGGAATCGACAAGCAGAAGGTCGGCCAGATTTCGGCGAACATCCGTCGGCTGCGCCGCCCGGACCCCTATAAGGGCAAGGGCGTGCGGTACGAGGGTGAACAGGTCCGCCGCAAGGTCGGAAAGACAGGTAAGTGATCATGGCCCAGACTCAGAGTGCGATCGATCGCAAGCCGATCGGCACCACCGCATCTGCTGCTCGCCGGGTGGCCCGGCTGCGTCGGCATGCACGGTTGCGCAAGAAGATCGTCGGCACCGCCGAGCGGCCCCGCCTGGTGGTCAACCGGTCGTCGCGGCACATCCACGTGCAGCTGGTCAACGACGCCAACGGCACCACGGTGGCGGCGGCGTCGTCCATCGAGGCGGACGTGCGTGCGGTGTCCGGCGACAAGAAGGCCCG
>CAMCWJ010000283.1 GCA_945882475.1 Bifidobacterium breve | reverse complement strand
GTCGATGTCTACACGCTGGCCAACGCGGTCAGCGCGGGACTCGAAGGACTCGACGTTCCGCTGCGGGTGGCGGTGATGGGTTGCGTGGTCAATGGACCGGGCGAAGCCCGTGAAGCAGATTTGGGCGTGGCTTCCGGCAACGGCAAGGGACAAATCTTCGTCAAGGGAGAGGTGATCAAGACCGTGCCCGAGGCGATGATCGTCGAGACCCTCATCGAAGAGGCGATGCGACTGGCCGAGGACCTACGCGGCACCGACACTGCTGACGGTGGTTCGCCGGTCGTCACCGTAAGCTGAGGGCACATCCTCACCGCGCGCAACCAGTAAGGAACGCCAATGTCGGCACCTCCGCTGTTTCGGCCGGTCGCCGGTCGGCGGGTGTCGGTGGTTCGAGATTCCGCCGCGGTGGCCCGAGTGCTCGCCGACGATCCGGTGGGCGCCTGCATGGTCGCGGCCCGAGTCGCCGATCACGGAATCGAACCGCGTGAAATCGGCGGCGAGTTGTGGACCCGTCGGCACGCGGAGGAGTCGCTGTGCTTTGCCGGGGCCAACCTCATCCCACTGCGTGGCGGGCCGGCCGATCTGCGGGCTTTCGCCGAACAAGCGCTCAGCGTCACTCGGCGCTGCTCGTCGCTGGTTGGCCGGGCCGATCTGGTGATGGGGATGTGGGAGCGGCTCTGCCAGGGCTGGGGTCCGGCCCGCGACGTCCGGGACCAGCAACCGCTGCTGGCGCTTGAGACGGCTCCGGACTGCGCGCTCGACCCCGCGGTCCGCCGGGTTCGCATCGACGAGTTGGACGCCTACCTGGTTGCCGCAGTGGACATGTTCATCGGGGAGGTCGGAACCGATCCGCGGGCCGGCGACGGTGGGCGCGGCTACCGTCGCCGGGTGGCCGGCCTGATCGCTGCGGGTCGCGCCTTCGCCCGATTCGAGCACGGCCAAGTCATCTTCAAGGCCGAGATCGGGTCGCAGTCGCCGGCCGTCGGCCAGATCCAGGGCGTCTGGGTGCACCCGGAATGGCGGGGCCGCGGCCTCGGAACCACCGGCACCGCGGCGGTCGCCGCAGCCGTGGTCGACGGCGGCCGTATCGCCAGCCTGTACGTCAACAGCTACAACACCGTCGCCCGGTCGGCGTACGACCGGGTGGGCTTCCACCAGGTCGGTACCTTCGCGACCGTCCTGCTCGACTGACACCGAGCGCCCGACTCCGACTGTCCGCCGCGGTGCGCCTCCCCGGGATTGCGGTCACAACCTCATAACATCTGCCCCAATGGCAACTCGAACCTCACTAGTCACAAGAGCCACAGGAGTCACTGCGGTTCTGGTGATGCTCGCGTCCGGCCTGGTGGCGGGCTGCACCCCCCGGCCGGACGGGCCGTCGCCGGTAGCCGCTCAGTTCTTCGCCGATCTCGGCCGGGGGGACACCGCCGCCGCCGCCGCGCTCAGCGACCGCCCGGCGGACGCCCACGCGGCGCTCAACGAGGCCTGGTCGGGGTTGCAGGCGGTTCGTTTGGACGCTCAGATCGTTGGCTCCCGCTACACCGAGGACACCGGCAGCGTCAATTACCGCTTCACCTGGGAGTTGCCGAAGTCGCGCAGTTGGACCTACGACGGCGTGCTGAATCTGATCCGCGACGAGGGCGCGTGGCGGGTGCGCTGGACCGCGAGCGCGTTGCACCCCAAACTCGGCGAGAACCAGACCCTCGTCCTGCGAGCAGACCCGGCGCGGCGGGCCACGGTCAATGAGTTCAGCGGCACTGAGGTTTTAGCGCCGGGCACCCTCTACCGCTATCAACTCGACGCCAGATTGGCCGGCGGCGACCTGATGGGGACGGCCAGAGTGGTCTCCGATGTGCTCCGTCAATTCGACGACACCCTCAATGCCCAGCAATTGGCGGAGCGGGCCAGCTCTGCTGCGGGACGGCTGGAGCTGATCACCCTGCGCCCGTCCGACCATGACCGGGTTGCCAACGCACTGGACCGGCTGCCCGGGGTGATTGTCACTCCGCAGGCCGAAATGCTTCCCACCGCAGACGATTTCGCGCCGGCCGTCATCAGCGAGGTGAAGAAAGAGGTACTCGACGAACTGGATGGTCAGGCTGGCTGGCGAGTGCTCAGCGTCAACCAGAACGGTGCCGACATCGACGTGCTGACCGAGACTGCGCCGACGCCCGCTCCGTCGGTGCTGCTGACACTGGACCGGGTGGTGCAGCAGGCCGCCCAGAATGCCGTCGACGCACAGGGCCGCAAGGCGATGCTGGTGGTGCTGCGACCATCGACCGGGGACATCCTCGCCGTGGCCCAGAACGCCGCGGCCGACGCCGACGGGCCGGCTGCCACCACCGGCCTGTACCCGCCTGGATCGACCTTCAAGATCATCACCGCCGGAGCGGCGATCGAGGGCGGGCTGGCCACCCCCAACACCCTGCTGGGCTGCCCGGGCCAGATCGACATCGGCCACCGGACGATCCCCAACTACGACAAGTTCGACCTGGGTACGGTGCCGATGGAGCATGCGTTCGCCAAGTCGTGCAACACCACGTTCGCCGAACTGGCCAGCCGGATGCAGCCGACCGCCCTGACCGTCGCGGCCTCGCAGTACGGGATCGGTGAGGACTACGTCATCGAGGGCCTGACAACGGTCACCGGCACCGTGCCCCCGACGGTGGACCTGGTCGAGCGCACCGAGGACGGTTTCGGTCAGGGCAAGGTCCTGGTCACCCCGTTCGGGATGGCCCTGGCCGCGGCGACGGTGGCGGCCGGCAAGACCCCGACGCCGCGACTGATCGTCGGCCGCGACACCGTCGAGACCGGGGAGCACCCCCCCGCCGACCCGGCCACCATCGACGGTTTGCGGTCGATGATGCGCATGGTCGTCACCTACGGCACCGCCACGGAGATTGCGGGTCAGGGCTCGGTGTACGGCAAGACCGGAGAGGCCGAGTTCCCGGGCGGATCGCATGCCTGGTTCACCGGCTACCGCGGAGACCTGGCGTTCGCGGCGCTCATCGTCGGTGGCGGCAACTCCACCTACGCCGTCCGGATGGTTCGCAGCATGTTCGAAGGTATGCCGCCCGACTTCCTGGCCTGAGTCAATTCGCTTCAGCCGGCGACGATCTCACCGCCGCGCACACTGATCGCCTTTGGTTTCAGCGGCTCGGTGGCCGGGCCCTGCGTCACCGCTCCGTCGAAATCGAACCGGCTGCCGTGACAGGGGCAGACCGCGACCCCATCTTTTACCGCCAGTGCGCAGCCGGCATGTGTGCACCGGGCGACGAAGCCCGTGAACACACCGGGGGAGGGCTGGGCGATGAGGGTGCCGTCCACGACAATCCCGGACCCCACCGGCACGTCGGCGGTCGCTACTAGCGACTGACCCGCGGTCGCGGCCGGCGCGGCCGGAGGCTCAGCGGTCTTGCCACAGGCGGCCAGAGGGGTCGCGGCCGCACCCATGGCGGCCGCGCGCAGCACGGTGCGTCGGGGGAGATCGGACATATCCGGGGAGCTTAGTTCAGCAGGTAAGTTGGAGAGGCCATGACCGAGATCGAGAACACCCCCGCGTTGCGCGTTTCCGACGCCGACCGCAGTGGGACACTGCGGCGGTTGCACAACGCCGTGGCACTCGGACTGATCGACATCGGCGAGTTCGAAGAAAGGTCGGTGCAGGTGGCCCTCGCCCGGCAGCCCACCGAACTCGACGCACTTGTCGCGGATCTGCCGGGTCCGGGAGCGATCGCGGCGTCGACGGCCGATCGTCTCGAGCTTCGGGGGTGGATGGGCTCACTGCGTCGCCACGGCGAGTGGATGGTGCCGACCCGGCTGGCACTGGTGCGCCGGGTCGGATCGGTGGACCTCGACCTCACCAGCGCTCGCTTCGCCGGGCCGGTGGTCGTAATCGAGTTGGACATGGTCCGTGGATCGGTGGACGTGCGGTTGCCCGACGG
>CAMCWJ010000282.1 GCA_945882475.1 Bifidobacterium breve | reverse complement strand
AAGCGTGCTCAAGCCGCAACGGCTTCGGTAGCCACCCCTGAGTGCCCTGTGGACACCCCACCCACAGCCCGCTAGCCACCCAATCCTTAGCCCGCGAGCAGACGCAAACTCGCACGATTGGGCCCCGAAATGTGCGAGTTTGCGTCTGCTCGCGCCAGGGGGGCGGGCGAACGGGCGCTGTTCAGGGGGTGGGGCGAAGCAGGGCGGCGGCGCCGACCAGGCCGGCCTGCCCGCCGAGGGCCGCCGGTTGCACCCGCAGGCCGGTGATGAAGTCCAGGGCCGCGTAGTCGGCCAGGGCCGCGCGCAGCGGATCGAACAACACCGGGCCGGCATTGGCCACGCCCCCGCCGATCACCACCAGGTCGAGGTCGCAGACTGCGGCCACCGAGGCGATCATTGCCGCGATAGCCCGCCCGCCGCGCTCGAACGCCCGCACCGCGATGGCGTCCCCGACCCCGGCGGCGGCGGCGAGTTCACGCGCGTCCGCCCCGGCCCAGCCCTGTTCGCGAGCCCATGCCGCCAGGTGCGGCCCGCTGGCGATGGCCTCTACGCATCCGCGCCCCCCGCAACTGCACGCCGGGCCGTCGAGATCCACGACGACGTGCCCGACGTGGCCGGCGTTTCCGGTGCGGCCGTCGTAGGGCACCCCGTCGAGCACCAGTCCCCCGCCGATTCCGGTGGAGACCACCATGCCCAGCAGGAACGCCGCACCTTGCCCGGCGCCGCGCCAGTGCTCACCGAGTACCATGCACAGTCCGTCGCCGGCCAGCCGGACCGGAACCCCGGGCACCGCGGCGGCCACCCGATCGCGGACCGGGAAGCCCCGCCAGGCCGCGATGTTGACCGGGCTGATGGTGCCGGCCGCCAAATCGATCGGCCCGGCCGAGGAGATGCCCGCCCCGCTGACCGTTCCACCGGCGGCGGCCAGCGCCTCGGCGATGGCGCGCTCGGCAGCGGCCCATACCCGTTCCGGGTCGGCGTCGGCCGGGGTGGGTTGGCGATTCTCGTGCAGCACTTGACCTTTCGCGTCGACAAGGCCGGCGGCGATTTTGGTGCCGCCGATGTCGAGGGCGAGAATGGGCCCGGCCGTCACGTCGGTCATCAATGCCTATGGACGTTGTCGGGCTGACGCGGATCGCCAGGATGCTCGTAGCCGGGGGCCAGCCACACCAGGGCTGCGCGACGCTGGTCGAGCCAGTGCCGGAACGCGCGCCGACGCGCCGCACCGCGCAGCATCTCGGCGATCTTGGGTAGCGCGTCGGCCTCGGAGTCCGCCGGAAAGCGGCAAGGGTTACGGCGGTGATAGTCGATGACGGTGTCGTGGTCGACGTCGACGCCGGCGGTGACATGTGCGTACAACGCCCGCGCGAGCGGATCAGCCAGTGCGCCGGTGGCGATGCTGCCGATCTCCAGTCGCGCGGTCAGATCCGGCAGCACGGTGTCCTCATCCGGCGTAGCGGCGGTCACCTGAACGCCGAGTGCTTCGGCCTCCCGTGCCACCACCCGTTCGGTCACCAGGACCTGGGTGAGCCAACGCCGAAGTTGCCGGCCCTCACTGGTGTGCGGCCGCGGCAGCGCGGCCGTCTGCGGCGAGTTCCGCAGGGCGGCCTCGCGGGCGTCGACCTCGCCGATCTCCACCGGGTCTCCGGCCACGGTGGCGGCGATCATCGGACCGTCACCGCGACCGCCGGTGAGTACAACAACCGTCCGGCGCAGCCGATCCGGATCAGCGCCCACCAGGTTCCCGGCGTCGCCCAGGGCGGCGGGGTGATGTCGAAACCCACCTCGACGTCTCCCCCTGCGGGCAACTCCGCCCCGCACGCCGCCGGGCCCATCCACTCCCAGGTCCCCCATGGGCTGATCAGGTGCGCCTCCAGTGCCAGATCGGTGGCGGCGTCGCTGCCGACGGTGACGGCGATCCGGGCCCGTTCGCCGCGGGTGACGACGACGTCGGAGGGGTTGGTGACCAGGCGCACCAGTTCCTCGGGTAGCCCGGTGCCGACGGAGATGACGCAGACGTCCTCGACCGGTTGACGCCAGGCCGCCGGCACGTCGCCGGACAGTGCCAATTCGGCGCGCAGTGGGTAGTGGCCGGGTGCGGCATCGCGGGGCACGGTGACGGTGATCTCGTCCTCGCGGTGTCCGCGGGCCGGTAATTCGAAGGGCACGTCAGCGCCCGAATCCCAGCCGGGCGGGTAGCGCAACCGCACCGCTCCGGCGATGGTGGCGTCGCTGCAGTCGCTGGCCACGGTTAAGCGCAGACGGACCGTCTCACCGGGGGTGGCCGTCACTGCTTCGGGATGCAGGTGGGCGACAGCGGGCAGTCCGCCCAGCGGTGCGGGGCCGCGGTTGTGCAACCAGTAGCGGGCATACAGCGGCTGGGCTGCTTCAGCATCGGGCGCCAATACCGCGCCGTCGGCGTCGATGAGCGGGCTGGCCTCCAGTCGGGCCGACACCGTCGCGATCTGGTAGCCGTGCAGCGTCAGCGGCGGGTCGGCGGTCAGCCGCGGGGCCTCCAGCAGATCGGCCGATATCAACCCGGACAGGGTTCCCACCGGGCTGGAGATCGCGATATCGGTTGGCGCACCGGTGGTTTCGACCAGACGGAGGGTGACGGCCGCCGGATCGACCTCGGCCGCGCTGCCGATGGCGGTCGGGTTGCCGGCGGCCTTCAGGGCACCCAGCTGGACGGTTCGCTCAGGTTGGACGCTGAGCAGCGACCCGTCGGCTGGCAACGTCCCGGCTCCCCCCTCGACCGCGACACTGAGCAGTGGGTGGTTGAACTCCGCACTGCGGGAGGGCATTTCCACGGCACGCCAATCACCTTCGCCGGCCACCAGTGCGAAGTCGAAGGTGTGGCTCCAGTGCTGCAGCTGAAAGTTCGACCCGTCCGGGGCCTTCCGCGCGGGCGGGTCGATCCACACCCCCGACGGCCACCCGGTGCAGGAACGCATCAACGAGGTGTGCAGGGTGCCGTCGCGTTCGACGGCGAAGCCGGGAACGCCGCGGTTGATCAGCGCCACCGTGCGCGGCTCGAATTCCCCGCAGTCGGCCGCTACCGATTGGCGCACCTCGATCTCGGCGTCCCCAAGGTCGGCCACCACCGCCTCAACCTCGCCGCCGCCGGCGATGATCATCACCGGCAGGGACATCACACCGCGCAGGTCGGCATCCGGAATCCACACGGCGGCAAGGGAACTCGCGGCGGGCACGAACACCCGCGCGGAACCGGTGTCGGTGAGCTGGCGCCGGACCTCCGCGGCATAGCCGGGATCAGCGGCGGCCAGCACCGCGGCGGTGAAGACGTTGCCGTCCGGACCGCCCAGCGAGATGCGGGCATCGGGCAGGTTGGAGTCGACCTCCAGGTGGCCGTACCGGGTGTGCTCGGCGCTGCTGCAGGTGGCCGTCACCCCTGCTCGCACCAATGCCACCATCAACTCGCGCGCCACCTCCGCGGCGTCGGTCGGTGCGACGACCTCGGCCACCGATACAGCCCGGGTCGCCGAGCCCACCCGGATCCGTGCGGTCGAGGACAGCCCGAACCAGCCGTGCGCGGGGTTGTCGAGTGTCCACGGGTGGTGCGCCGTATCGACCGCGCGATCCTCGCCGGATTCGTGGTCGTGCATCAGGCCGAAGCCGCGGCCCACCACGGCGTCGCCGACCTCGCTGACCGGCAGCGCACCGGGCACCGGGCACGGCCAGCGCAGCCGAACCAGACGATCCGCGCCGGTGAACTCGTCAATGACGGTGCGGCAGTCCACCCGGGAGATGCCGTGCCACAGCGTCAGGGTCTGGGTGTAGCGCAGCACCTCGCCGACGGCGCCGCGCACCACGATCCGCTCGCCCAGGGGGCTGCGGTAGGCCTCGACGGATTCCGCGACTGCGGCCGACGAGCATTGCACCGGCCCGGTCGGCAACAGGTGCCACGGGCCTTCGCCGGCGTCG
>CAMCWJ010000281.1 GCA_945882475.1 Bifidobacterium breve | reverse complement strand
TCGACTCACTCGACGTGCTGATCAATAACGCCGGCGCTAACTTCCCGGGCGGACTCGACGAATCAGCACCTGACGGATTCGACGCGTCGGTGGCGCTGAATCTCAACGGCACCTACCGCTTGACGGTCGCCCTGAGACGCGCACTCAAGGCCTCCACCGCCGCGGGTGGAGCCTCGGTGGTCAACCTGTCGTCGATGTCGGCACTGCGGGCGGTGACGATGGTTCCGGGCTACAGCGCAGCCAAGGCTGGCATCATCGCGCTGACCAGAACGCTCGCCGTGAAATGGGCCAAGGAGGGCATCCGGGTGAACGTGGTGGCTCCCGGGACGATCGACACTCCGATGACGGCTCCGATGCAGGGGATTCCCGCGCTGATCGATTCAGAGATGGCGCTCATTCCCCTCGGCCGATTCGGCCGTGTCGACGAGATCGCCCCGACGATCGCATTCCTGTGCACCGAGCACAGCTCCTACACCAATGGCGCACTGTTCGTTGTCGATGGTGCGTCCGACTGTTTTTAAGTGCACCCGTTAGGTTCGTGGCATGGCCAAAACTGAAAATGACGCTGCCGCCGAAACTGCGCGACTCTTCGCGTTAGCCGAGACGGTGATCGGTTTCATGCCGGCCGATGAAGGCCAGGCACTCTTCGACGCCGCGGTGCATTACCTGCGTGGCGGGGTAGGGGTCGAGATCGGCACCTACTGCGGCCGATCCACCGTTCTTCTGGGTGCGGCCGCTGCCCACACCGGCAGCGTGCTCTACACCGTCGACCACCATCACGGATCCGAGGAACATCAACCCGGGTGGGAGTTCCACGACACGACCATGGTGGACCCGGTCAGCGGACGCTTCGACACGCTACCGACGTTCCGTCGCACCCTGGATGCCGCGGGACTGGACGACACCATCGTGGCCGTGGTTGGAAAGTCACCGGTGGTAGCCCGCGGATGGCGAACACCGCTTGAATTGCTGTTCATCGACGGCGGACATAGCGAGGAAGCCGCGCAGGCGGATTTCGACGGCTGGGCAAGGTGGGTAGCGGTCGGTGGGGCACTGGTCATCCACGACGTCTTCCCCGATCCCCGCGACGGCGGCCGGCCGCCGTATCACATCTATTGCCGGGCAATCGATTCCGGCGAGTTCACCGAAGTCGGTGCCACCGGATCGCTGCGGGTGCTGGAACGGATGAGCCCGCCGTTGTGATTCGACCGGAAACCCATCGCGTAATGTGCCCAGGAAATTGGTTGCCGCAGGTGTTTGGGCGAGAGGGCAGCAAGATTCGGGAGCAAACCACAGGGAGCGCAACATGGTCGATCTGATTCTCGACTTGCCGATCTGGCTGGTCGCAATCGTGATCATTGGTGGCTTCGGTGGGGTCGGTGTCGGTTTTGTGTTCCTCTTGCGCCCCTTGGTCAAGCGGCATCACGATGACGAACACAATTCGGTGTTCAGTGACGGTTTCGCGGCGGTAGCGACGGTGTACGCGATCATCGCCGGCCTGCTCGTTTTCGCGGTGTTCAACACCTTCGACAGTGCCTCGGACGCCACCTCCGACGAAGCGTCGGCGATTGTCCTGATGTACCGCAACGCTCAGGAGTTTCCGCAGGCCGAACAGGAAGCGGCACAGAAGGCCATTCGCGAGTACACCTCGTCGGTCATTCAGGACGAGTGGCCAACCCTGGCCTACGGTGAGCGCAGCGAGAAGACATCAAAGGCCCTTGGCAACATGTATCGGACCTTGGGGCCGATGGCGCCGACTCCGGCCTGGTCCGATCAATACCGGCAGGCTTACGACAATCTCAACAACGTCGTGACGCTGCGCAATGCGCGCGTCGAAGACAGCGAAAGCACGCTGTCACCTATCTACTGGATCCTGGTCCTGGGCGGTGCCCTTCTGGTCATGGCCTACCTTGCTCTGGAGACCGTCGGAAGCCGCTTCATGCACTGCGTCGCCGTGGGCCTGATGGGCGCCTTCCTGGGCACGGTGGTCTTTCTACTCGCCGAGGTCAGCCAGCCATTCCGTGGGGCGGTATCAATCGCGCCGGATAACTTCCAGAACGCTGTGGCCACCATGGATGAGGTCGATCGGGGCGGCTGAGACGGCGTCGTCAGCACGCCGATCAGCGACGGACGCACTCGCAGTCGTAATCGCCTTCCAGGCCGCGGGGAAGCGCGTCGTCGCGGAAAATTCCACTCCCCGAGGTCGTTTCAGACAGCGAATCGGCCGCAAGAATCATGGCCGCTCCGGTCCACGTAGTGCGTTCTACCGGCCAGCGTTTACCGTCGGAGAAAACCAGGCCGGTCCAGTAGGAGCCGTCGACTTCGCGCAGGTGCTGCATAGCCGCGAACTGTTGCCGGGCCCGGTGACGATCACCCATGGCGTCCAAGGCCATCACCAACTCACAGGTTTCGGCGCCGGTCACCCACGGCCGGTCGTCCACACAGCGGATGCCCAGGCCGTCGACCACGAAATCGCTCCACCGGCCGGCGATCCGGTCGCGCGCGGCCCCACCGCGAACGGCACCCGCGAGAATCGGGTAGTACCAGTCCATCGAATACTTGGGCTTCTCGGTGAAGGCGTCCGGGTGATCGGTGATCGCGTGTCCAAGTCGGCCGACGGCGACTTCCCATTCCGGCTGCTGCTGCCCGAGGTAATCAGCGAGTGCCAGCGCGCACCGGATGCTGTGGTACACACTGGCGCACCCGGTCAGCAGGGCTTCGGTGAACGCACCGTTTGGCCCTTGCGCCCAATAGATTTCGCCGGTTCCGGTCTGCAGGTTGAGCACTAGGTCGATGGCGTCGCGCACGGTTGGCCACATCTGTTCGGCGAAGTCGCGGTCGCCGGTGATCAGCACGTGGTGCCACACGCCGGTGGCGATGTACGCGCAGAAGTTACTGTCGGTATTGGCATCCTCCACCACGCCGCGGCGGTACTGGATCGCCCAGGATCCATCGCTTCGCTGCTGCGTGCGACTCCACTCGTAGGCCGCGCGCGCCTCGTCGAGCAGTCCGGCCACCGCCAGTGCCATCGCGCACTCGACGTGATCCCACGGATCGGTGTGCCCGGTGATCGACCAGGGGATCTCACCGGAGGCGAGTTGGATCGCGGCAATTGACTCCGCCGTCTGCCGGCACTGGGCAGGCGTGAGTACCCCGGCGATGCCCGGGACACCGGCGAGATCAATTCCGCGCATGAGACTTCTCGAGAGGTTTCTCGAAGTACAGCGCGACACTCTTGCCTGCCACCGGGTTGAGCACGGCCTCGGCCACCCGGGTCAGCGCGGGCTTGCTCATCATGTCCCAAACCAGCAGCTTGTGATAGGCCTTGACCGCCGGGTGATCGTTATTCTCAACGCCCACAGCACATTTCAGCCACCAGTACGGCGAGTGCAACGCGTGTGCATGATGCGAGCCGGTGAACCGAACCCCGCGGGCCTGCACCTTCGCCCGCAACTCGTCGGCCTGATAGATCCGGATGTGGCCGCCCTCGTTGGCGTGGTAGGCATCGGACAGCAGCCAGCAGATCTTCTCCGGCAGCCACCGGGGCACCGTGATCGCCAGTGAACCGCCCGGCCGCAGGACCCGAACGAGTTCGGCGATCGCACCGCGGTCGTCGGGGACGTGCTCGAGGATTTCGGAGGCGATCACCACGTCGAAGGTGCCATCCGGGTAAGGCAGCGCCAGGGCGTCGCCCACGACAACCTGGGCCTTAGCCGACGCGGGTGCCTCGCCCGCCTGGCCCATGGCTTGCAGCATGGTGTCGACCTCGGCCAGTTCCTCGGCGTTCTGGTCGAATGCGATCACGTCGGCACCACGGCGGTAGGCCTCGTAGCTGTGCCGCCCGGCGCCGGCGCCGACGTCGATGACCGTGGTTCCAGGCTTGATGCCGAGGCGGTCGTAGTCCACCGTCAGCATGGGTCGTCCACAGCTTCGCCGGCCAGTCGGTG
>CAMCWJ010000280.1 GCA_945882475.1 Bifidobacterium breve | reverse complement strand
ATGGACGCCCTGCCGCTTACCGAGGACACCGGCTTGGCGTACACGAGCACTAACGCCGGCGTCGCGCACGCGTGCGGGCACGACATGCTTGTGACGTGCCTGCTCGGTGCGGCGCAGCTGATGGCTGACTCCCAAAAGCATTGGAGCGGAACGCTTATCGCGCTGTTCCAGCCCGCCGAGGAGACCATCAACGGGGCCAGGGGGATGGTGTCCGACGGTTTGGCGACACGGATTCCCAAGGTGGACATCGCACTCGGTCAGCACGTCACGCCCCTGCCTGCCGGGCACCTGGCCGCCACCGCCGGGCCGGCGTTCGCCGCGGCGGACAGCATCAAGATCACGCTGTACGGCCGCGGCGGGCACGCGTCAATGCCGCAGACCACCGTCGACCCGGTGGTGCTCGCTGCGGCGGTGGTGATGCGACTACAGACGATCGTCGCCCGCGAGATCGACCCCGGCGACACCGCGGTGCTGACAGTGGGCAGCATCCTGGCCGGCACCAAGGCCAACATCATCCCCGAAACCGCCGAGATCCAGATCAACATTCGCAGCTACAGCAAGACGGTGCGCACCGCACTGCTCGATGCGATCCGCCGCATCGTCACCGCCGAGTGCCAGGCGTCGAACTGCCCGCGTGAACCGGACTTCGAGTACTTCGAGCACGCGCCACTGACCGACAACGACGCCGACGTCACCGAGAAGGTCACCAGCGCGTTCACCGGACACTTCGGCGAGGCGGTGATGGTGCCCGCGCCGAAGGTGATGGGCAGCGAGGACTTTGCCGACATCGCCAACGGCGTCGGCGCCCCGTACTGCTACTGGCTCTTCGGCGGTACGGACCCGGCCGCGTTCGCCACAGCGTTCGCGGCGGGCACCGTGACCACCGACATCCCGTCCAACCACTCCCCCCGCTTCGCACCGGTCATTCAGCCCACGCTGAACACCGGGACGGCGGCGTTGGTGGCCGCGGCGATGGCGTGGTTGGGCAAGGACGGTCGCCCGGCCCTCCCCCCGGTTGACCCCGCGACACCTCTACGGTGATTCTGCTGGGCCGTATCGCAGATCCGGCCACCCTCCCCGACCAGTCGGTGATCAGCACGATCCGCATCCTGACTGCTAGAGATATCGATACCGTTCGTGCCCACGTCAGAGTCCGTCGAGTTGGCGCTCAGCACACGCTCGACTGAGAGCTCGGCTGAACGCCTCGACATCGCCGGCGCACGCGTCGAGTTCGGCGGGGCCGAGTAGTGCCACCAGACCGTGATCGGTGCGAGCGACCACGAACGGCGCGGGTGAGCCAACGGCGAGCACATCCGCAGGTGCGTCATTGCGGTGATAGGTATGGAACTCGACATCGAGTTGATCGCGACACTGCCGCCAGTCGGCGCGCTCGGTGAACAGCCCGTGGGTGATCTCGCACAGCCCGCAGTGCGTCCGGCCTAATCGAGCCCCGATCCAGTAGCGCACCTCGCCGGCCAGGGTGCCATCGGCGTCGTAGACACCGATGAGTTCCCGCACTGTTTCCGGCATGGTCGGAGGGTACCGGGATCAACCATTACGCCCCGAGGTCAAGCCCGGCACAGGCGGGCCCGTGAGGTCGGTCGGTTCCGGCCGGGCACGATGAGAGCGGCGGAAGAACCGATCGAAGAGGAGAGCGCAGTGCTGGGTTGGTGGGTCTGGCTGGTGGCGGCGGTGCTCTACCTGGGCTTTCGCCTGTTCTATGACAATCTGCGCGGCAAACTCACCCCGACCGAGATAGACACCATGCTCGCCCGGGCCGAGGCCCAGGGCGCGGGTGATCTCAACGACCTGTCGATCGTCCGCAAGTTCCTCGAAGACGACGACGGTCGCGAGTTCGTCATGGTCAACCTGGTGCGGGTGCCCGACACCATGGTCACCGACCCTGACACCGGAGCACAGGTGCCGGCCAGCGACATGATGAAGGCCTACTCCAAGGCCTTCATGCCGCTGCTGATCAAGCACGGCAGCCACCCGGCGCTGGCGGCACGCAAGGTCGGTGGTTACGTCGACGCCTGGAAGGTGGGCCCGGATCCGGGCTGGTCGATCGTGGGCTTCATGCGCTACCGCTCACGGCGCGACATGATGAAAATGGCGGTGGACCCCACCTTCGGCGATGCGCACAAATACAAGCTGCTCGGCGTTGAGGAAACGTTCTCGTTTCCAACCCAGCCGTTCGTCCGGGCCTACGCCAGTCCACGAGTCACGGTATTTCTGATCCTGGCGCTGGCCGCGGCACTGGCACAGTTGGCCATCATCGCCACGCACTAAGTCCAGGCAATGGGCTAGCGCCCAGGCATCAACTGCCACGCCTCTAACTCGGCGTCACCCATGCGTTGAAGACCGGCATACCCTCCCATGGGCCGCCACGGGCAATCGCGATGACGGCGTGGGGCCGGTCGAACATGAGCTCAACGCGACGGATGGTGCGCTCGACCAACGCCGGCCTTCCCGTCAACACAGCGAGGGCAGAGATTGCCGCTGCGGTGAAACCGGCTTCGTCGTAGGCGGCGGTGGCGGTCTGTATGCACTCGAACGGACCGGCCAACGCCGGCGCTGCCTCGCACAGTGCCGCGACGATCTCAGCCACACCGGGAGCGCCGGAAAGCGTGCTGACCGTGTCCCCGCTCCACTTCGGCAGATGGCTGCGCCAGACGATATCGAAATCGTCGGGCGCGTCCCGTTTGATGAAACTCTCGGTCACTTTCCGAACTTTCCATGAGTGCCCATCGATGAGGTCCCCACCGCGGAGGCCGCCGTTCCACAACGCCCCCTGGTTCAGCTTGTCGACAACCTCGTCCACCGCGCGCCATACGTCCTGCGGTGAAACCTCAGGTGCGGCAATCACACTGACGACGTCGACGCCGTCCTCGCTGAACGGCTTGGCGACAGCGACGCGGCCCGCGGCTTGGGTGTCGACAATGGTCTGCAGTCCATCGTTGAGAACAAGCATCCCGTCATCGTCAGTCCAGAGCTCCTTCGCCCAGCGTGGCTGAAGCACCAGGGCGGTCGCCACGACCAGCATCGTCTCGGGACTGACTGCGATGGGGAACTCGTTGATCAGCCCGCGGGTGTGATCGGACGCCCAGCGGTCAAGGCCGGCCTGGTCGGGCATCGCCTCGAGTGCCACGGCCAGCTTCGTCTCCAACGCGACCCGCGACCACGCTCCCAGAGCGGTCGCGATGGTGGCGTGCGGCACCGTGAGCAGTTCCTCGGCCAACGCGGCGGCCTCATCACACGAGATCCCGATCGCCTCGGCGATTGCTTCGCGATGATCATCGGAGGCAACCGGCGCGAGGTGCGCCAGCAGCACCCAGAGCCCCGCATACGAAACAGCGGTCGCCGTCGCCGTTTCCACCAGACTGTCGCGGGTCAACGTCGCGTACCGCGTGACTAGACCGGCGGTATGCGGTCGGGTGCCAGTCGTCCACTCCGATGAGTCGTTGCCGAGGTACCTCCGTTGGCCGCAGGTCACGCACTCGGTGGCCCAGTCATCGGGTCCGATGCAGCACCCGCCCAGGCTCAGGTCGGACCGCCGGCCCGCCTCTTCGAACAGACCCCTCGTGGGCATGCCGTAGACCACATGGTGCAGCGCGGTCGATCCGCACCGGCCGCAGGCCGGTACCTCGGTCTCGTTCGTCATGGTTGTCATGTTCTAGAGGCTACCGTCGACCTCCGACAAACCGGTGACTCAATTCTTCTGGCGCCCAAGCATTCCGGGTGGCAGCACCACTCCCTCGGGAGGACTCAGAACAGCTTCTGAACCCTCCGCCGGCGGCAACTCGCGGAAGACGATGATCATTCCGGGAACGCCGTCTCGCGCCAGGGCAGCATCGACAGAAAGCGCCGGCAGTTCGTCGTCGCGATCGAGGTTGAAGTAGGCCGACGACCGGCGTTCCTGGTGCCACAGCGTTATCAGTTCACTGGCGAGCGCGTGGCCATCGTCCCGGTAGCG
>CAMCWJ010000279.1 GCA_945882475.1 Bifidobacterium breve | reverse complement strand
GGGCGCGGAGCTGGAAGGAGCGGTTCGGCCGGCCCACTTCGCCGGCATGCTCACCGTGGTTCTCAAACTGCTCCAGATCGTTCGGCCGGACCGGGCTTTCTTCGGCGAGAAGGACTTTCAGCAACTGGTGTTGATCCGGCAGATGGTCGCCGACCTCGACGTCGACGTCCGCATCGTCGGGGTGCCCACGGTGCGTGAACCCGACGGCCTGGCGATGTCATCGCGCAACCGCTACCTCAACCCCGATGAGCGGGAACTGGCCGGAGCGTTGTCTGCGGCACTGCTGGCCGGGACGTACGCCGCACCGGGCGGGTCTGCGGCCGTGCTCGACGCAGCCCGCGCGGTCATCGACGAGGTACCCGCCATCGACGTGGAGTACCTGGAACTGCGCGGCGCCGGACTCGAAACCGATCCGGTCAACGGACCGGCACGCCTGCTGATCGCGGGCCGACTCGGCGCCACGCGTCTGCTGGACAACATCGCCATCGACCTCGGCGATGTGGCGACCCGGCCCGGCGACCCCGAACACGAGATGACGTGGCGGAACTGATGGTGGAACCAATGCCCGGGAGTGTGCGATAACCGTGTTGCTCGCCATCGATGTCCGCAATACCCACACCGTGCTCGGTTTGATCTCCGGCACCGGAGACCACGCGAAAGTCGTTCAGAAATGGCGGATCCGGACCGAATCGGAAGTCACCGCCGATGAACTCGCGCTCGTCATCGAGGGACTCATCGGGGACGACTCAGAACGCCTCACCGGCGTGACAGGGCTGTCGACGGTGCCCTCGGTTCTGCACGAGGTGCGGGTGATGCTTGAGCAGTACTGGCCCGCCGCCCAGCACGTGCTGATCGAACCAGGCGTGCGCACCGGCATTCCACTGCTGGTCGACAATCCCAAAGAAGTCGGGGCCGACCGCATCGTCAACTGCCTCGCGGCCTACGCACGGTTTAAGACTGCGGCGATCGTGGTGGATTTCGGTTCCTCAATCTGCGTGGACGTGGTCTCGGCCAAAGGCGAGTTCCTCGGCGGCGCAATCGCTCCCGGTGTGCAACTGTCCTCGGATGCCGCGGCCGCCCGGTCGGCCGGGCTGCGTCGGGTGGAACTGACCCGGCCCCGCTCGGTGGTCGGCAAGAACACCGTCGAGTGCATGCAGTCGGGGGCGGTGTTCGGCTTCGCCGGACTCGTCGACGGTCTGGTGTCCCGGGTCCGGGAGGACGTGGACTCCTTCGCCGGTGCCAACGTCGCAGTGGTTGCCACCGGACACACCGCCGAGTTGCTACTGCCCGAACTGCGCACCGTGCACCACTTCGAGAAGCACCTCACCCTGGACGGTCTGCGGATCGTCTACGAGCGAAACCAGGAAGGCCAGCGCCGCCTCAAGACCGCGCCCCTGACCGGTGCACCCTAAGCTGGCACGCCGTGAGTGATGCGGACGCAACAGACACAGAGCCGGGGCCAACGTCGATGGCCGCCGGCCACGAGCAGCAACCCGCGGCCGACGACGTTCCCGAGCAGTTTCGGATCCGCCAGGACAAGCGGCAGCGCCTGCTTGATGAGGGCCGGGACCCGTACCCGGTCGCCGTGGCGCGAACCCACTCGCTGGAGCAGGTCCGCACCCGCTATCCCGACCTGCCCGCTGATACCGCAACCGGCGACGTCGTCGGCATCACCGGCCGGGTGGTCTTCGCCCGCAACTCGGGCAAGCTCTGCTTCGCCACGCTGCAGGAGGGTGACGGAACCCAGTTGCAGGCGATGATCAGCCTGGCGGGCGTCGGCGCCGACGAGTTGGAGTCGTGGAAGGCCGACGTGGATCTCGGCGACATCGTCTTCGTCCGCGGTGAGGTGATCAGCTCCCGGCGCGGGGAGCTGTCGGTGCTGGCCGACTCCTGGCAGATGGCTGCCAAGGCCCTGCGGCCGTTGCCCGTCGCGCACCGGGAAATGAGTGAGGAGTCCAGGGTTCGGCAGCGCTATGTCGACCTCATCGTCCGCCCGGAGGCGCGCTCGGTGGCACGGCAGCGCATCGCCGTGGTGCGAGCTGTCCGCAACGGACTGGAGCGGCGGGGCTTTCTGGAGGTGGAGACGCCGATCTTGCAGACGCTGGCCGGCGGCGCGGCGGCCCGGCCGTTCGTCACCCATTCCAATGCTCTCGACGCGGATCTTTTCCTGCGGATCGCCCCGGAGTTGTTCCTCAAGCGTTGTGTGGTCGGCGGGCTGGAGAAGGTCTTCGAACTCAATCGGGTGTTCCGCAACGAGGGAGCCGACTCGACCCACTCGCCAGAGTTCGCGATGCTCGAGACGTATCAGGCCTGGGGGACCTACGACGACTCGGCGGTGGTCACCCGCGAGCTGATCCAGGAGGTCGCTGACGAGGCCATCGGCACCCGCCATGTGCATCTGCCCGACGGCAGCAGCTACGACCTCGACGGCGAATGGCCGTCGATTGAAATGTATCCGTCGCTCTCCGAAGCTCTCGGTGAGGAGATCACCCCGGCGACGACGGCGGAATACCTTTTCGGTATTGCCGGGCGACTTGGTGTGGAGATCCCCACTGACCGCGGATATGGACACGGAAAACTTGTCGAGGAACTGTGGGAACACACCGTCGGCAGCACATTGTTCTCGCCCGCTTTCGTCAAGGATTTTCCGGTTGAGACGACCCCTCTCACCCGCCAGCACCGCAGCATTCCGGGGGTTACCGAGAAATGGGATCTCTACGTTCGCGGGATCGAGTTGGCCACCGGATACTCCGAACTGGTTGATCCGATAATTCAGCGGGAACGATTTGCGGCCCAGGCCCGCGCCGCGGCCGCTGGCGATGACGAGGCCATGGCCCTCGACGAGGACTTTTTGGCCGCCATGGAGTATGCAATGCCACCCACGACGGGAACCGGAATGGGTATCGACCGTTTATTGATGGTGCTTACCGGCTTGTCAATTCGGGAAACCGTTTTGTTCCCGATCGTTCGCCGCCAAGGCAACTGAACTGCGCCAACTCAATCGTTGTTGTAAATCACTGCGATCCTGTGGCACATTGTGCGAAATGGTATTCACCATCGCACAGAAAGGCCCGGGAACTTCATGGCTAAAAAGGTGACTGTCACGCTTGTCGATGATTTTGACGGCGACGGGCCCGCCGACGAAACCGTCGAATTCGCCATCGATGGTGTGAACTACGAGATCGACCTTTCGGCAAAGAATGCGGCCAAACTCCGCCACGAATTCAAGCAGTGGATCGACGCGGGCCGGCGGGTCGGCGGTCGTCGGCGGGGTCGCTCCGGGGGCTCCGGTTCCCGCGGCCGCGCCACGATTGATCGCGAGCAGAGTTCCGCCATCCGCGACTGGGCCAGGCGAAATGGACACAAGGTCTCCACCAGAGGCCGCATTCCGGCGGAAATCATCGAGGCGTTTCACGCCGCAACCTGAGTCCGTCACGCTCTCGTCAGAGATGTTTCGCTGGCCGCGTAAAAGCACTGCGGCGATGCCGGGAAACGAATCAGCGGTGGTCAGCGTTGCACTGCTATGTCCACCACGGCGGTGGATGCGGCCAGCGGTGGAGACCACCAGGCGGCCCGCCCACTAGAGTGGGGATCAGGTGCGCGGCGTCCACCGCGCAGGTGACGGAGAGCAGGTAACTGATGTTCGAGAGATTTACCGACCGCGCCCGCAGGGTTGTCGTCCTGGCTCAGGAAGAAGCCCGGATGCTCAACCACAATTACATCGGCACCGAGCACATCCTGCTGGGTCTGATCCACGAGGGCGAAGGCGTTGCGGCCAAGTCCCTGGAATCGCTTGGCATTTCGCTGGAGGGCGTTCGCTCCCAGGTCGAGGAGATCATCGGGCAGGGCCAGCAGGCACCGTCCGGGCACATCCCCTTCACCCCGCGGGCCAAGAAGGTTCTCGAACTGAGCCTGCGCGAGGCCCTGCAACTCGGCCACAACTACATCGGCACCGAGCACATCCTGCTCGGCCTCATTCGCGAGGGTGAGGGCGTTGCCGCCCAGGTCCTCGTCAAGCTCGGAGCCGACCTCACG
>CAMCWJ010000278.1 GCA_945882475.1 Bifidobacterium breve | reverse complement strand
AGCCGGACTCCGCAGCGATCAGCGGCTCGAGTTCGGCGATCGAGGCCGCGAAAACCGGTTCGGTGGCAAGCAGGCCGGCACCCATGGTGGCCCACTGCGACCCCTGGCCGGAGAACACCCACACCGGTCCGCGGTCGTCCTGGCCCACTGCGGCCGGGAACGGGTCGTCGCCGGCGGCGACGCCGCGCAGCGATTCGATCAGCGCGGGGCGATCCGCTGCGATCACCGCGGTGCGCACGGAGCGGTGGCCGCGCAGGCACGCCAGGGTGTACGCCAGATCGCCGATGTTGAGTTCGGGGTCCAGGTCGGCCCAATCGGCCAGTCGGCCGGCGGTGCGACGCAACTCGTCAGCCGATGTCGACGACACCGGAAAGACCAGCTTGCCCGCGGTCGCGGAGGCCTTGGCGCTACCGGCGGCCAGTGGCGCGGGAGCCTGCTCCAGCACGGCGTGCACATTGGTGCCCGACATGCCGTAGGACGACACCGCCGCGCGGCGCGGCCCGGAGTCCAGCGGCCACGGCGTCGACTCCCGCGGGACGAACATCGCGGTCTTGACCTTGGCCAGATGCTCGGGCAACTCGTTGAAGTGGAGGTTCTTCGGCACGACGCCGTGCTGGACCGCCAGCACGGTCTTCATCAGGCCCAGCACACCCGCTGCGGATTCGGCGTGACCGAAGTTGCTCTTCACCGATGTCAGCGCGCACGGACCGGCGGTGCCGTACACCGTCGAGATGCTGTTGTATTCGAGAGTGTCACCCACCGGCGTGCCGGTGCCGTGTCCCTCGACCATGCCGACGGTCTCCGGATCGACGTCAGCACCGGCTAGGGCGGCGCGGAAGACGGCCACCTGGGCGTCCTGCGACGGGGTGAGGATGTTCTCGGTGCGACCGTCCTGATTGGACGCCGTGCCGCGGATGACCGCGAGGACGCGGTCGCCGTCGCGCTGGGCGTCGTCGAGTCGCTTGAGCATCACGATGCCGCAACCCTCGGCCCGGACGAAGCCGTCGGCCTCGACATCGAAAGCGTGACAACGGCCGGTCGGCGAGAGCATGCCCTGGCCGGAGGCTGATGCGAAGAGCCGGGGGTCCAGCATCAGCATCACGCCGCCGGCGAGTGCCATCTCGCTTTCGCCCTCGTGCAGGCTGCGGCAGGCCTGATGCACGGCGACCAGGCTGGACGAGCAGGCGGTGTCGGTGGTCATAGCTGGACCGTGCAGTCCGAGTGCGTGCGAGACCCGGCCGGAGGCCATGCTGAACGGGTTGCCGGTGAACGCGTAAGCCTGATCGAAGGCGCCGGCGTCGCTGGTCAGCATCGCGTAGTCGTCGTGCGACATTCCGATGAACACCCCGGTGGTGGTTCCGGCCATCGACGACGGGGTGATACCGGCGTGCTCGGTAGCCTCCCAGCAGGTCTGCAGCAGGATGCGGTGCTGCGGATCCATCGCGGTGGCCTCGCGCTCGTTGATCCCGAAGAAGTCCGGATCGAACCCGGTCACATCGTCGAGGAACGCGCCCCACTTCGACACCGAGCGGCCCGGTATGCCGGCCTCCGGGTCGTACATCTCGTCGGCATCCCAGCGGTCGGCCGGAATCTCGGTCACGAGGTCGTCGCCGCGCAGCAGCGACTCCCAAAGCTTCTGCGGCGAATCAATGCCACCGGGCAGCCGGCACGCCATGCCGATGACAGCGATGGGGGTCAACGATGTTCCGCGCACGTCGCTCACACCTCACTCATCAACATCCGGACCCATAACATCCGGATAACGGGCATTCTCGGCATAAAGCAGGTAAAGCGGGGTCATACTGCGGTAACACCGGGTATGGTCCCGATGCTGACCGCTTCCTCCGGGTCCACGGTGATGCTGCGCATGGCGTCAACGTAAACTTGAGGTTGCCACTAGTTAGTCGAAGTTTAACCGGTTTCGGCGTAAAAGGCGAGAAAATAGCTGCGCAACGGATTACGCCGGATGGACTCTTTACCTGTACGGGCCGCCCAGGGCTCCATAGCCAATTTTTATTTGCCAGCTGCCCGTGAATCCCCGGGCGAGACCCTGATGCACACTCCTCGCAGCGGTCCACCCAGGCCTCCGATCAAACGAATCAAACGCCACTTCAGAGCCGAATTTTCAGGATAGCCAGACCGCGTCGCTGTTTTCGAGAAAGGTTGTCTCGCGACGGTCAAAACCTGCCAACTGATACGTTGCTACGGCCTGGCGCCGCACTACTTCGTCAATTACGCTCCGGATCCCGCGCTGGCAAATACATTCAACTGCTCGAAAGAGACTGGATTCTCGACCTCTAAGAACCCGCCGCCCGGTGCGGCCCCGGCGTCCGCACGGCAAGCAAGCACCGTGGAATCACGCTGCCCGAGAGACCTCATCCTGAGAAAACTAGCTATCCGACTCAGCCTGCTCCTAAGCTTTTCATCTGCATATTGTTCTATGCCACCGGAGGTCGGGCAACAAAGCTGAGAAGCCCCTGAGAGCCGCTGACCGCTCAACTCAGGGCATGGCAGGCTCGGCGTGCGGGTAGATTCATCATGTTCCGGCCATTCGCAGACCTAGCCTTAAAGAAAGCAATGGCAAAATTGATTACCGGTACGGTTCAGTTAATCAATAACAGGCAATTCAACACACCCGAAAATTGCGTGCGGGGGCGGTTGTGATTGCCTTCCCGATTCGTCGCCATCAGGTCCTGACCGCAGTTTTGACCCCGGAAAAATGTTTGCCAGAGCATCCGACTGCACCTAGCGCGGCATCGCGGGGATCCGCCAGAAGCCGCGCCACTGCGCCGTTGTCCGCCGACCTAGCCGGCGACCGCCCCGGCCTCCCCCGGTCGGTAGCCGGATCCAAACTCGGTAACGGCGGCGAAACCATGTTTGCGGGCCTGGTCGACACCGGCGCGCACCATGGCCGCGGTCGAGACGAACCCGGCCTGGTCGGAAAGCAGCAGGGGCGTGAGCAACCGGTTGTGGACCATCGCGAAGGACAGGCCCGCTTCCGGAATCGCCCATCCGAACGATCCGCCGAGGCCGACGTGGCCGAATCCGGGAAGAACCCCGGGCACCGACAGGCCGTGGTAGCCGAGATGAAAGGCCAACGGCACCATCAGGTTGCGGTCCGGGCGCAGGTCACGGCGGCCGGTCAGGCTTTCGACCAGGCGAGCCGAGAGGTAACGCCGCCCGTCGATCAAACCGTCATTGGCGATCGCGCCGTACATCCTGGCCAGTGCCCGCGCGGTGGCCACTCCGTTGGCGGCGGGCATTTCGCTGTCCAGCAGTGGCATGTCGCCCTGGACCACCGTCTTCATCCCCGGGAAGTACATGGCGCCGAAAGCCGCGGAGAACTCCAGCCCGGCGACTCTCGGCGCGAACGCGTTGAACAGCGGATTGGGCAGATTGAGTTGGGGCACGACGGTCTGCGCCACGTGGGTGGGCGCGGCCACCGGCGGGCGGCCGAGATGAATGCCGTCGGTGTTCAGTGGCATTGCCACCTCGCTGCGGATGAGGTCCCGCATCCCGATGCCGGTGACTGCCCGGGCCAGCCCGGACATCAACCATCCGTACGTCAGTGCGTGGTAGGCCGATCTACCGAAGTGACGGCCGACCGGGGCCGCGGCGACCCGCTCCTCCATGTGCCGGTGGTCGAGCAGTTCGGCCAGGGTGACTCCCCGAAGGTTCGACAAGCCGGCCCGGTGGCGCATCACATCCCGGACCGAGATCAGTGCCTTGCCCTTGGCGCCGAACTCCGGCCAGTACTGCGCCACCGGTGCGTCGTAGTCGATCAGACCCCGGTCTGCCAGCCGATGGATGACGGTCGACGTCACCCCCTTGGTCGCCGAGAAGACGACCGGGGCGGTGTCAGCGCCCCATCGGATTCGGCCGCGCCGGTCCGCCCATCCGGTCCACACATCGACCACGGGCCGACCGTCGAGATACACCGCGAGCGCGCCGCCACCGAGGCGCCGATGGGGGAACAGCATCGCGAAACTGCGCACGGCCCAAGCGAAATTGGGGTCGGCGGCACCCTGAACACCGTTGGGCA
>CAMCWJ010000277.1 GCA_945882475.1 Bifidobacterium breve | reverse complement strand
GGCAGGCCGCCGGCGATCGCCGACGCTGAGGCTCCGTTGCCCAGATGCAGCACGATCTGGTTCAGCGACTCTCGTGGCGAGCCGAGGAACTCGGCGGCGCGGGAACTGACGAACTGGTGCGACGTGCCGTGGAAGCCGTACCGGCGGATCCGCCACTGCGCGGCGACATCCCGGTCGATCGCATAGGTTGCCGACGCGGCGGGCAGATCGTGGAAGAACGCCGTATCGAAGACGGCAACGTGGGGCAGATCGGGCAGCACCCGGCGGGCCACCTCGATGCCCAGCACCGCGGGTGGGTTGTGCAAGGGCGCCAGTGGAGCCAGGTCATCGAGTTGCGCCAGGGTCGCGTCGTCGACGACGGTCGGCCGGTACAGATCCGGGCCGCCGTGCACCACCCGGTGTCCGACAGCGACCAGTCCGAGATCCGCCAGGCTTTGTCCGCCCGGCGCCACCACCTCGAAGGCCGCCCGCAGCGCCGCCTCGTGATCGGCGACCCCGCCATCCTCGCCGATGCGCTCGACGATGCCGTCGACCACCGACACGCCGGTATCGGGTTGCACCAGTGAGTATTTCAGCGATGACGACCCGGAGTTGAGCACCAGTACCGTGGCGGCCATCACTGCTCCTGAGCCTGGATCGCGGTGATCGCGACGGTGTTGACGATGTCTTCGACCAGCGCGCCCCGGGAGAGGTCATTGACCGGCTTGTTGAGGCCCTGAAGCACCGGGCCGATTGCGATCGCGCCGGCGCTGCGCTGCACGGCCTTGTAGGTGTTATTGCCGGTGTTGAGGTCCGGGAAGATCAGGACGGTGGCGTGGCCGGCGACCGGCGAGCCCGGCATCTTGGCCTCGGCGACCGTCGGGTCGACGGCGGCGTCGTACTGGATCGGACCCTCCACCAGCAGGCTGGGTTCGCGTTGTCGCACGAGTTCGGTTGCAGCCCTGACCTTATCAACCCCTGCGCCGCTACCGGAGTCACCGGTGGAGTAGGACAGCATGGCCACCCGAGGATCGATGCCGAACTGTGCGGCGGTGCGGGCCGAACTGATCGCGATGTCGGCAAGTTCCTCGGCGGTCGGGTCGGGCACGATCGCGCAGTCGCCGTATGCCAGCACTCGGTCGGACAGGCACATCAGGAAGATGCTCGACACGGTCGAGACACCGGGTTGGGTCTTGATGATCTCGAAAGCCGGTCGCACCGTGTGCGCGGTGGTGTGTGCGGCGCCGGAAACCATGCCGTCGACGATCCCGTTGTGCACCAGCATGGTGCCGAAGTAGGACACGTCGACGACGATCTCGCGGGCCTGCTCGAGGGTGACGCCCTTCTTGGCGCGCAGTTCGGCATACTGCGCGGCGAACTGCTCGGCGAGTTCACTGGTGTGCGGGTTGATGACGGTTGCCGCACTGACGTCGACTCCGAGTTCGGCTGCGCGGGAACGAACCTGGGTCTCATCACCCAGAATCGTCAATTCGGCGACACCGCGCCGCAGTAACCGGCCGGCCGCCTGCAGAATACGGTCGTCGTCCCCTTCGGGCAGGACGATTCGCTTGCGGTCAGAGCGGGCCCGGTCCATCAACTGGTGGGTGAACATCTGCGGTGTGGTGACCGTGGGGATCGGAATCGCCAGTCGGGCGAGCAGTTCGGTCATATCGACATGCCGGTCCATCAATTCGATCGCGGTGTCGATTTTGCGCTGCGACGCCGCAGTCACCCGGCCCCGGGTATTGGCCACCGCACCGGCGGTCTCGAATGTTCGGAGATCGGAGAAGATCACCGGTAGCCGAAGACCAAGTCCGGCATACAATTTCGCGACCAGCGGGTTGAGCACCAGTCCTCCGTTGAGAATGATCGCCGACAGCGTCGGAAACCCCTCTGCCGCATGTGCACTCGCCAGTGCGAGAACAACGTCGGAGCGGTCGCCAGGAGTGATCACCGCGACGCCTTCGGTCAGGCGCTCCAGGACGTGATCGACCGTCATGCCCGCGACAATCACGTCCATCACCTCGCGCGCCATCAGGGCTGCGTCGCCGTGCACCAGGGTGCCGTCGACCGCCGTGCACAACTCGGCCACCGTCGGTGCCACCAGCAGCGGTGCCTCGGGTAACACGTAGACGCGCGGGTCGAGATCGGCGCAGGCCGCCGCGACCGCCTCCACCTGCTCGGGCGCGCACCTGTTTGCCACCACCGCGGCGGTATGAGTGTGCTGCAGGCTGAGTTCTGTCAGGCAGAGTTCGATCACCGCGGCCACCTCCTCGGGCGTGCGGCCGCCGGCCCGAACCGACAGCAGGACCGGCGCGCCGAGGTTGGCCGCGATCCGGGCATTGACGCTGAGTTCGGTCGGCGTGGCCACGTCGGTGTAGTCCGATCCGACGATCACCATCGCGTCGCAGCGCTCGGCGACGCCGTGGTAGCGGTCCACGATATCGGCGATCGCCGCCTCGGGATCGGCATGCATGCGCTGGTAGGTGACCCCGATGCAGTCGGCGTAGGACAGGCCGGCATTGCTCTGGGCCAACAGCAGTTCCAGTACATAGTCGGTGTCCTCGCGCCGGGCGATCGGCCGGAACACCCCGACCTTGGGCACCAGCGCGGACAGGCGGTGCAGGATGCCGAGCGCGATGGTGGACTTGCCGGTCTCGCCTTCGGGGGACGCGATGTAGATGGACGTCGCGGGTCGGGCTGTGTTCACCCGCCTAGCTTGGCGCAGCGGCGAATATCTGGGAAGTCCCGTTCTGAATTCACGTTGAGGGCGATCCCGTGTTCACCTATGCGCCGATTCCGCGCCACTTCCGCCAACTATGCATTAGGGGCTAAAGACCCTTGCCCGCGGAAGGATCCGATGACAAGCGTCGCCGTTGAGCCGTCGATCCCGGCCGAGCTGCCGGCCTCGCCGAAGGTCTCCACGCTGCCATGGCGGCGGCTGCTGTTTCTCGTCGCGCTCGCGATAACGGCGTTCGGCCCGCAGATGCTCGCGACCGGGCGGGCTGCCGCCGAGGGCTCAGCCACCGCCTACCTGGTGGTGGTGCCGGTGCTCGGCATCCTGATGGCAGTCGGCGGCTCCGGGATGCCGCGCGGGGTCATCGACAGCGAATCCGACTGGATCGTCGCCGTCCTGATCGCCGCCGGCGGTCTCCTGGCGATCGAACTTGTCGCCTACCGAATGCCGACCCTGACGTCGTTCTGGCGTATCGACCAGGTCGCCGTGCTGCTGTTCCTCTATGCCGCGTCGATCTTGATCTTCTCCGCGCGCCATGCGCTGAGGAACTCCGCCGCGTGGATCTTCGCCCTGCTCTGCGCCCCGGTGGTGCCGTACCTGCTGCTGACCGCGCAGTTCGGCGGCACACCGGCCAGTGCGGTCGGGGTGGCCGCCACCCTGGGGGCGGTCGCGGTGTACGGGTCGGATCGGGCCGGGCGTCGAGTCCTGCGGGTGCTGGCCGCCGGGCTCACCGTCGGACTGGCTCTGGGTGCGGATCGTCTGATGGCGGGGCAGGACCTCTACCTGCGGGTCGCCGTCGCCGCCGGGCTGATCCCGGTCCTGGTCGCGGGGGTGCTGCGTTGGTCTTCCCGGGTGATCGGCTCTCGCCCGGTGGTCTATGCGCCCACCGGCCGCCTGCAGCGCAGGGTCTGGGCCTTCCCGGTGCTCTACGCCGTCGCGGTGGGTCTGCTCGTCATGTCGCTGCCGTTGCGGCCGGCACCGGCCGTACCCGAGGTGCGATCCGACTGGACGACCGCGGCCGGCCTGCGT
The DNA here is from genome assembly GCA_945882475.1 of Bifidobacterium breve. Classification (GTDB taxonomy): domain Bacteria; phylum Actinomycetota; class Actinomycetes; order Mycobacteriales; family Mycobacteriaceae; genus Mycobacterium. The sequence continues at coordinate 303 of CAMCWJ010000277.1, read as the reverse complement.
CCCACCGCCACCCTGGATTTCATCACCCGATTCGCCGGTCCCGGTGCAACGCTGACCCGCTACCGGCCGGCTGCCGATAACGCCGAGTTTGCGGTGGCGATCGACGTCATCACCGCACCCACCCTCGCCCGGTTGCGCGACTACGACGACGCGATCTGGTACCCGACGACGGTTCCGATCAACTATCGGAATGCAGATCTGCCCGGGCCCGTCGCCGTCGCCGCGCGAACCCTGCACACCAACGCCGACCGGACAGCCACCACGGCGGATCTGCCTTGGCATGCGCTGACCTGGCTCTGGCGC
>CAMCWJ010000276.1 GCA_945882475.1 Bifidobacterium breve | reverse complement strand
TCGTCGCGCAGACCCGCGACGGCTTCCTTAACGTGGCGAGATCCTCGGCGCCGCGGGAAGCCCCCTACGCGTTGGACATCACCGCGGCGACCTACAACTCGTTCGTCCCGCCGCGCGGTCAGCTGTCGGTGGTGCTGAAGGTCTATCAGAATGTCGGCGCCGCCTACCCGCAGACGTCGTTCAAGTCATTCGTCTGGGATCAGGCCTACCGCAAACTGGTCACCTACCAGACCCTGTGGCAACCCGAGGTCGACCCGCTGCCGATCGTCTTTCCCGCCGTGCAGAACGCGTTGCAGAACCAGACCGGCCAGCCGGTGCCCATCGCGCCCGCCGCCGGCCTGGACCCGGCCAATTATCAGAACTTCGCGATCACCAACGACGGCGTGATCTTCTTCTTCAGCCAGGGCGGACTGCTGCCCGAGGCAGCCGGCGCCACCCAGGTATTGGTGCCGCGGACGGTGATCGACCCACTGCTGGCCTGAGCAGCAGTTGCCATGCCCCGGCTCAGATCGGCATGCGGTAGCCGTAATACTCCTGGTCTTCGTTGTACCCGCCGTAGCCGCCGCCGAGATGATCGAAGGATTCCACGAATTCGATCGCCTCGACCCACTTGACCATCTTGAAGCCGAGTTCCACTTCGTCGCGCAGCCGGATCGGAGCGCCGTGTGCCTCGTTGAGCGGCGCCCCGTTGAACCCGTGGGCGAGGATGGTCTGCTCGTGGTACATGTTCGCAATCGGGTGGCAGTCGTAATACCGTCCACCGTCTGAGCCCTCCGCGAACGAATAGAACACCACCCATTTGGCGTTGGCCGTCGGCTTGGCCATCTCGCAGAGGGTGCGCATCGGAACGCCGGTCCACTTGCCGACGGCAGACCAGCCCTGGATGCAGAAGTGCTGGGTGATCTGATCTTTGCTTGGTAACTCGAGCAGCTGGGCGTAGGTGAGTTCCAGTGGGTTCTCCACCAGACCGTCCACCCGCAGCACGTAATCGGACCAGTTGCCCGCCTGCAGGCGCTTGTACTCGTCGCTCTGGGGCAGCGTGCCGTTGACCCAGAAGTACGGCGAGATGTCGTCTTCGGTGTAGGTCGCCTTGGGATCCCAGCGTTCCATCAGTCCCTTCGCCGGGCCGATGATCGCCCTGCCTGCCTTCTGCACCGTCCGCGGGTGCTTGAGGGTGAACGGGGACGCGACCAGCCAGAAGGCGACCACCACCGCCATCCACGCCACGTACAGCACCACCCCAAGGTAGGAGTTCGTGTCGGTGCCCAGCGTGATGTGGTTGACGTTTTCGACGAATCCCGTGGCGAAGACCATCAGCGTGTGGATGACGATGAACACCGCCATCCACACCAGCACGCCGAAGTGAATGGAGCGCGCCACCTGACGATTCAACAGGCCGGTGCCGGTGCCGAATCGGCCCGCGATCGCCGGCGCCTGCAGCAGTCCGGTCACCAGCGCCACGGGCGCAGCGATGAACACCGTGATGAAGTACGCCAGCAGTTGCAGCGCGTTGTAGGTGCTGAAGCCGGCGTTCTGCGGTAGGTCCAGCGACAGGTACTGAAGCGCAGTCGACAGGGCATTGGGGAACACGTCGAGCGAATTGGGAACCAGGCGCTTCCATTGATCGGTGCTGAACAGCAGGATGAAGAACACCACACCATTGATCAGCCACAGCATGTCGAAGCTGAAATGCCACCAGCGGGCCAAACCGATCGAGTGCCGGATACCTGGTATGCCAAGCTGTTTGGGAAGTGCGACCGAGTCCATCTTGGCGGTCCAGATTCGCTCAGGGTCCTCCGGGTCGCGACGGTCGGCCGGCACCGCATCGCGCAGCCGCATCCACTCGGTGTCCGGTTTGCAGCCGTTGTTGAGATACAGCCGCGGGTGGTCGGCGAGGATTTGAATACCCGCTCGCATGATGAACATCATGAACAGCAGGTTGAGGAAGTGCTGCCAGCGAAGCCACCAGGGGAAGCCGGAGTCGACGGGCTCGACGTACTGGGTTGAGGTACCCGGATAGCGCGCAATGAAATCGTGGTACCACCCGTACCGGGTCATCTCGCGGACCACCGCGATCGACAGGACCAGGCCGATGACTCCCAGTGGTATCAGCCAGAGACTGGAGAACCATCGGCGGCCGATCCGCACCGCCGGTAGTTTCGCGCGGTTGTGTGGTAGCCCTCCGGCCCAGTCGTCCAGGTTGATCGGGCCGTGGGGTCCGGCCTTGAGCGATGCTTCCAGCGGATCCGGCTCACCTGGCTTCATGATTCCCCGTTCCAATTCGGTGGCCACCTTCGGCGCCATGCTAGCCCGGTCAGAGTGGCATCGCCGCCCCAAATTCGAACGCCAGGAGGTGATATCGCGCGGAATCGACCTCGAATTCCGCCAGCGATCGGGCCCCGAGTTTGGTGGTCGTGGTGTGCAGCGATCGAGGATTGTCGGCCGCGACGAACACCACGCCGATGTCGTAGCGGTCGCGGTAGAACCCCCCGGTGATCGCATTGAACGAGGCATAGATGCCGCAGCCCCGGAACGCCTCGTCGATGCAGACCGGCCCGCGCAGCGCCCAGCGTTGTGCGGCAATCGGCTTCCCGTTGACCTCGACGGTGTCGGCGAGGTCGAGCATCGCCCGCACGATGGGCGGGAGGTCGGCGGTATTGCGGTTCGGCGGGTCGGTGACGGCGATGAAACCGGCGATTTCCCCGTCAGCGGTGGCCGCGACGTGCATACCGCCGGCGTCGACGGCTTCAGCGAACCAGGCCGGGGAATGCAGGACCGAGATGAAACCTTTCGCCCGCGCCGAGGCGTCGAGATTGTCGACGAAGTAGCGGGACTCGAGGTCGACGATCCCGCCGACGTCGCCTGCGGTGGCGAGTCTCACCGTGATATCAGCCCGGGATGTCATGCGTGTGATGTGATCATACGGACGTGAACCACCGCAGCGGGATTGCCGCAGTTGCGATGCTGGCCGCGGTCGTTGCGGCCACGGTGCAGTGCGGGCCGCCCCCATCGGCTCCCGCGCCCGTCGTGACCTCCCAAACTTCGGTCGCGCCATCAGCTCCGCCGTCGACACAAGCCGCGACGGTGCATCCCGTCACCGCCGCCGAACTGGGCACCACCTGGCGGCCTGAATGCCCGGTGGCACCAAAGTCGTTGCGGCGCATCGAACTCGACTACCTCGGCTTCGACGGGAAGACGGGCCGCGGCCAACTCGTGGTGAACGAGGACGTCGTCGACGACGTCATTGCGATCTTCGACGACCTGCGGCGGCTTCGCTATCCCATCGAGAAGATGCAGACCGTTGAGAACTACCCTGGCGCCGACGACGAGTTGTCGATGCAGGACAACAACACCTCCGCGTTCAACTGCCGGCCACTGCCCGGCAGCACAGCTTGGTCACTGCACGCCTACGGCCGCGCCATCGACATCAACCCATTGGTCAACCCCTACATCGATGCCGCCGGTGACCTGCAGCCAAAGACCGCGCAGCGCTACCTCGACCGCACTCGCGACGACCTGGGCCTGCTGCACGCCGGCGACGCCGCGGTGCGGGCGTTCACCGATCGTGGCTGGCAATGGGGCGGTGACTGGCGCAACCCCATCGACTACCAGCACTTCGAGCGGGACTAGACATCGCCAGCGGCGGCTGAGATTCTGGACACGTGTCCAACGTCGCGCTCTCGATGACGCCGACCGGCTGGTTCCAGGTCGCCTGGTCTGCCGAGATCGAGTCCGGCGCGGTCCACCGGATGACCTACTTCGGCCACGACATGGTGGCCTGGCGGGCGCAGTCGGGTCGGCTCACCGTCATGGACGCTTACTGCGAACATCTCGGTGCGCACCTCGGGTACGGCGGCCACGTCGAGGGCGAGGTCATCCAATGCCCGTTCCACGGCTGGCAGTGGGACACGCAAGGCCGCAATGTCTGCATCCCGTATGAGCCGCGGCCCAACAAGGGCCGCCGGATGCGCACCTATCCGGTGACCGAATGCAATGACGCGGTCTACATCTGGCACGACGTCGACGGCGGCGCCCCCTCGTTCGAGGTGCCCGA
>CAMCWJ010000275.1 GCA_945882475.1 Bifidobacterium breve | reverse complement strand
GGTGAAGGTCGGGTCGATGATCCGGGCCTGCATCTCGGTGAGATCCTGACCGGCGCTGAAGGCCCGGCCGGTGCCGGTGATCATCACCACGGCGACCTCGGGATCCGCGGCGGCCGCGTTGAGTGCCTCGGTGGTGGCGTCGTAGAGGGCTTCGTTGAAGGCGTTGAGCGCCTCCGGTCGGTTCAGGGTGAGGGTCCGGACCCGGTTCTCGTCATTGATGAGCAGCGTCACGCGGGTCAGCCTAGGTCAACCGCGAAAGGGACTCGCGTACACGTACCGTCCGGTGGGCACGGTGTCGATGTCGACGTTGGCGCCGAAGGCCGAGGTGCTCGCGACCATTTTGCCCAGGCGGTCGGCCAGGTCGGCGTCGTCGGCGGCGCCGAAGAACGCGTGCAGGCTGCTCACCGATTCGATCGGAAACAACTCCTCGACGATCGCCGATATCCGCGGCGCATCCGGTGTCAGGGCACGCACGACGTAGTTCTGCACGTACCCGAACGTCGACTGGGTGGCAATCGCCACCGGGGTGTGGTCGCGGTGCCAACGGGTCAACCACGTCGCCTCGTCCATGTCAGCCGGCCGACGCAGCAGCGCGATATTCGCCAGACCCGCCGCGCGTTGCCCGACCGCCGATTGCGGTGGTGGCATGGGTGCGGACTCGGTGACCAAATAAGCGGCCACCTGCTCGGCCTCCGGGGCAAGGAGATCCAGCGCTCGGCTGACCTGCTCGCCGTAACTCTGCTGGGTCCACAAGCTCACCAGCGCCTGCACCGGCGGCTCCAAGGTGGTGAGCACCATCAGCGAGTCTCGCACCGGGGCATCGCGCACGTTGACGGTCAGCCCGGGCAGGCCCAGTGCCAGGAGTGCCTGCGCCACCGGCCCGCACAGCCGGTCCACCCACTCGTCCTCGGCGGTTGGGCGCCGCAGCGCCACGATGACCTTCTCCATTCGTGCGAACCTCCTAGCTGCCGCGCAGCCAGCGCGGCGTGATGAACACTCCTTCGGCCTCCACCGTGACGCCGTCGGCATCAGCGATGTGGCCGGTGCAGTAGGTCTTGACGCCATCGGTGCGGAGCCGGATCGCCTCGGTGCGCAGCTCCCCCAGTCTGGTCGGGCGGACGTAGCGCATCGTGATGGTGCCGGTGAAACGCGGCTGGCGGTCGACGCTGGCCGCCTCGCCGAGCACGTGGTCGAGGATCATCGCTGCCACCCCGCCGTGGACGTGGCCGGGCGGGCCCTCGTAGGCCGCACCGAGATGGAAGTCCGCCGACACCCGGCCTTCGGCGTCGCGCTGTGTCAGCAACGGCGGGGCGAACGCATTGCGAATGCCGATCACGGCGTTGCCCCAGCCGACGGTCTCGCCCGACGTGCTGCGGCGGACGCCGAAGGCACCGTCGAGTTGACGCGCTTGCAGCCGTGCCACCGCGGTGTCGATGTCCCGCTTCACCTCGGCGACTGTCTGCGCATCGGCCTCCGACCGGATCGTGGCGTCAACGAGCTCGCGTACGGACTCGGCCAGCGGCTCGTAGATCGCACGGAGCCGGGCGAGCTCATCGGCCGACCAATCTTCGACGGGGAATTCCAGCACCGTGGCACTAGAACACGTCGCCGGTCGCGGTGTCTAATGGCGACCTCTGCGGTCGCGGTGTCTAATGGCGGGCCGCGCTGCGTAGAGTGAGCGCCCATGGCCGATCGTCTCGCCGCGGGCGGGCCGGACTGGGTTCGTCACGCAATCTGGTGGCAGGTCTACCCGCTGGGTTTCGTCGGCGCCTTCCCGGCCGAATCCCCGCCCACCCCCGGTGAGCATCGGTTGTCCCGGATCATCGACTGGCTCGACCACGCCGTGCAACTGGGCGCCTCCGGGATTGCGCTGGGACCGGTGTTCGCATCCCGCACCCACGGCTACGACACCACCGACCACTTCAGGATCGATCCGCGACTGGGCGACGACGCCGACTTCGACACCTTGATCAACGAGGCCCGTCGCCGTGGCCTGCGGGTGCTCCTCGATGGGGTGTTCAATCACGTCGGAACCGATTTCGCGCACTACCGGCAGGCCATCGAGAACCAGGATGCCCAAGCCGCCTTATGGTTCGCCGGTCGGCCCGGGAATTTCCGAAACTTCGAGGGCCACGGCGATCTGATCACCCTCAACCATCGCAACCCGGCGGTCGTGGACTACACGGTCGACGTCATGAACCACTGGCTCGGCCGCGGTGCCGACGGCTGGCGACTGGACGCCGCGTATGCGGTGCCCGAAACGTTCTGGGCGCAGGTGCTACCGCGGGTGCGCCAGACCCACCCCGACGCGTGGTTCGTCGCCGAGGTGATCCACGGCGATTACAGCGGCTTCGTCGAGGCCACCGGCGTCGACTCAGTCACCCAGTACGAGTTGTGGAAGGCGATCTGGAGCAGCCTCAACGACGGCAATCTCCACGAACTGGACTGGGCGCTGCAGCGCCACAACGGATTCCTCGACACCTTCGCCCCGCTGACCTTCGTCGGCAACCATGACGTCACCCGGATCGCCAGCCGGGTTACCCGGCCCGAACACCTCGCCCACGCACTCGTGCTGCTGTTCACCGTCGGTGGCGTTCCGTCCGTCTACGCCGGCGACGAATTCGGCTACCGCGCCGTCAAGGAGGACCGGGCCGGCGGCGACGACGCCGTGCGGCCCGAGTTCGCAGCATTACCCACCGAACCCGAGGGCCCCGACCGCGACATCCTCAACCTGCACCGGTTCCTGATCGGACTGCGCCGCCGGAATCCCTGGCTGCACGGGGCCAGGACCACCGCTCTGCTGCTGGAGAACCGCTGCTATGTCTATGAAACACGCTGCGGCGATGACGCCCTGATCGTCGCGCTGAACCTGGCGGACACACCGTTAACGCTCGGGCAACTCGGCGGCCGCGACGCCCAGTTGATAGCCGGCACCGGCGCACCACCGGAGCAGGTGGTGTCTGCAACGGAGGTACCTGCGCACGGTTGGCAAGTGCTCCGACCGACCTGATGGGACTACCCTCAAGTGCCATGTCAGCACCAAACCCGCAGCACCGGACCCGGCGGCGCCTGCTCTCCCGGGTCGGCATCCAGTCCAAACTTCTGCTGATGATCCTGACGATGAGCGTTTTGGCCGCACTGACGGCCGGCGGAATCGGATTCCAGTCCGGGCGCTCGTCGCTGCGCGCCGCAGTGTTTGACCGGCTCACCGGCATCCGGGAGTTGCAGACCCAGACCATCGAGGGCCGTTTCACCGACATGCGCAACTCGGTGCTCAACACCTCCGCCAACGAAACCACGATCTCGGCGATCGGCGCGTTCACCGCGGGATTCGACCGACTTGCCAACGTCACCGTCACTCCGACGCAGTCCGGAGCCATAGACGCCTACTACACAGGCCGGTTCGCCGGCGCCAGCGACGGCGGCGGCACTGTCGACGTCAAGGCGCTCATGCCCACCTCGAACGCCCAGAAGTATCTGCAGGCGGAATACACGGTTGCCGCCACCGACCCCGTCGCCGGGCGCGGCATCGACGACGCCGGCGACGGCAGCGCATGGTCGACGGCGAACGCCCGCTACAACGCCTACTTCCGACGTCTCATCGAACGGTCCGGTTACGCAGATCTGCTCCTCCTCAACACCACCGGCGATGTGGTGTACACCGCGAACAAGGGAGTGGATCTCGGGACCAACATCATCACCGGTCCCTACCGCGGCGAGAGCATCCTGGCCGACGCCTATCGCCGGGCACTGTCGACCAACGACGTCGACTACGTCGAGACCACCGACTTCGCCCGATACCTTCCGGTCGATGAGCCCACGGCCTGGATTGTCACTCCGGTCGGGCAGGTGGGCAGGCCTACCGGAGTGCTGGCGATGCAGTTCCCGTTGTCGATGCTGAATCGGTCCATGACATTCGACAGGGACTGGACCCGGGTCGGGATGGGACAGACCGGCGAGACATTCCTGATCGGACCTGACGACCGGATGCGCTCGGATTCCCGGCTGTTCCTGGAAGATCCAGACGCCTACCGCAAAGCCGTGATCGCCGCCGGCACACCCGCCGCCGTCGCGGA
>CAMCWJ010000274.1 GCA_945882475.1 Bifidobacterium breve | reverse complement strand
GGCGCGTGGGGCGCGATCCGGCAATACCGATTATCCGACCGCGTGGTCACGCTGCTGTCCCTGCTGATCATCAGCACGCCGACCTTCGTCCTGGCGAATCTGCTTATCCTGGCAGCACTTCAGGTCAATTCGGTGCTCGGGGTGCAACTCTTCGAGTACACCGGCGAGACGTCGGCGACCGCGGTGGGCGGGTGGTGGAACCAGTTCGTCGACCGCGCCCAGCACCTGGTGCTGCCGACGCTGACCCTGGCACTGGGCTCCATCGCGGGCTATAGCCGCTACCAACGCAACGCGATGCTTGACGTCCTCGGCCAGGACTTCATCCGCACCGCCCGGGCCAAGGGACTCACCCGGCGTCAGGCGCTGTTCAAACACGGCCTGCGCACCGCGCTGATCCCGATGGCCACGCTGTTCGCCTACAGCGTCGCCGGTCTGGTGACCGGGGCGGTGTTCGTGGAGAAGATCTTCGGCTGGCACGGCATGGGTGAATGGGTGGTGCAGGGCATCGCCACCCAGGACACCAACATCGTGGCGGCGATCACGGTGTTCTCCGGGGCGGTGGTGCTACTCGCCGGCCTGCTCTCCGACGTCATCTACGCCTTCCTCGACCCGCGGGTGCGGGTCCGGTGAGGGCCGACGGGTCCGGCATCGACGCGGCGTTCGTCTCCCGGCGCACCCTGGTGGCCCGCCGCTTCGCCCGCAACCGGTCGGCGGTGGCGGCGCTGGCGGTGCTGGTGGCACTGTTCATCGGCTGCTACGCACTGCCCCCGCTGCTGCCCTACTCCTACAGCGATCTGGACTTCACCGCGTTGCAGAGCCCGCCCAGTCCGCAGCACTGGTTCGGCACCAACGCGCTCGGCCAGGACGTCCTGGCTCAGGTGTTGCGCGGCATGCAGAAGTCGCTGCTGATCGGTGTCTGCGTCGCCTTCATCTCCACCCTGATCGCCGCGACGGTCGGGGCGATCGCAGGGTTCTTCGGCGGCTGGCGCGACCGCGCGCTGATGTGGTTCGTCGACCTGCTGCTGGTGGTGCCCGCCTTCATCCTGATCGCGATCATCACCCCGCGCACCAAGAACTCGGCGAACATCGCACTCTTGATCGCGCTACTGGCGGCGTTCAGTTGGATGATCAGCTCCCGGATGGTGCGCGGCCTGACCATGAGCCTGCGGGAGCGCGAATACGTTCAGGCCGCCCGGTACATGGGGGTGTCGAACCGGCGGATCATCGCCCGCCACATTTTGCCCAACGTGGCCTCGATCCTGATCATCGACACCGCGCTCAACGTCGGCGTCGCGATCCTGGCCGAAACCGGTTTGAGCTTCCTGGGATTCGGCGTACAACCGCCGGATGTGTCACTGGGCACGCTGATCGCTGATGGCACCAAATCAGCCACGACATTCCCCTGGGTGTTCCTCTTCCCGGCCGGTGTTCTGGTGCTGATCCTGGTGTGCGCCAACCTGACCGGCGACGGCCTGCGTGATGCATTCGACCCCGCCAGCGCCAACCTGCGCCGTAAGGCGAAGCGGCCGTGAGCGATCCGCTGCTGGAGGTGCGCGACCTAACGGTCACCTTTCCCACCGACTCCGGTGACCTTCACGCTGTGCGGGGCCTGAGCTACCGCGTCGACGCCGGCGAGGTGGTGGCGATGGTGGGCGAGTCCGGCTCAGGCAAGTCCGCGGCGGCGATGGCTGTGATCGGCCTGCTGCCCGAGTATGCGACCGTGACCGGCTCAGTCCGGCTGGGTGGCGGGGACGCGGGCGGGCAGGAATTGCTCGGGGAGTCCGACGCCGGGATGTCGAAGATCCGCGGTGCGCGCATCGGCACGGTGTTTCAGGATCCGATGTCGGCGCTGACCCCGGTTTACACCGTCGGCGATCAGATCGCCGAGGCGATCCGGGTGCACAACCCCGGGGTGGGCAAGCCCGAGGCGCGCGGCCGCGCCGTGGAACTGATGGACCTCGTCGGTATCGCCCAGGCCGAGACGCGGGCGCGGTCCTTTCCGCACGAACTCTCCGGCGGTGAGCGCCAACGGGTGGTGATCGCGATCGCGATCGCCAATGACCCGGACCTGATCATCTGCGATGAGCCGACCACCGCCCTCGACGTCACCGTGCAGGCGCAGATCCTCGAGGTGCTCAAGACCGCCCGCGACGTCACCGGCGCGGGGGTGCTGATCATTACCCACGACCTCGGTGTGGTGGCCGAGTTCGCCGACCGCGCCCTGGTGATGTACGCCGGCCGCGCGGTCGAGGCCGCATCGGTGACCGATCTGTACCGCGACCGGCGGATGCCCTACACCGCGGGACTGTTGGGCTCGGTGCCCCGGCTCGAGGCACCCCGCGGCGAGCGGTTGGTGCCGATCGCGGGCGCGCCGCCATCGCTGGTCACCCTCGAACCGGGCTGCCCGTTCGCGCCGCGCTGCCCGCTGGTGGTGCCGGAGTGCCGACAGCACGAACCGGCGCTTCGGGCCGTCGGCGCGGGCGCCAAACCCGACCACCTCGCCGCCTGCATCCGCACCGACGAGGTGGCCGGGCGCAGCGCCGCGGAGATCTTCGGGGTGGCCACCGACGTGCCCGAGCCGCCGCAGCGCTCCGGCCACGAGACCGTCATCCGGGTCACCGAGTTGTCCAAGACCTTTGCGCTGACCAAGGGAGTGGTGTTCCGGCGGCGGATCGGGGAGGTCCGCGCCGTGGACAGCGTCAGTTTCGACCTCGAAGCCGGTCAGACCCTGGGCATCGTCGGCGAATCGGGATCGGGGAAATCGACCACGCTGCACGAGATCCTGGAGCTACGCGCGCCGGAATCGGGCCGGATCGAGGTGCTCGGCCACGACGTCGCGACCCTCTCGCCGCAGCGCCGCCGCGAACTACGCCGCGAACTGCAGGTCGTCTTTCAGGATCCGGTGGCCTCGCTGGATCCGCGCCTGCCGGTGTTCGACATCCTCGCAGAGCCGTTGGACGCCAACGGTTTTGACAAGGCCCACACCGACACCCGGGTGGCGGAACTACTGGAGCTCGTGGGGCTTTCTCGCGCCGACGCCACCCGCTACCCAGCCGAATTCTCCGGCGGTCAGAAACAGCGGATCGGCATCGCCCGCGCGCTGGCACTGCAGCCGAAGATTCTCGCCCTCGACGAGCCGGTCTCGGCACTGGACGTCTCCATCCAGGCCGGGATCATCAACCTGCTGCTGGACCTGCAGAGCGAATTCAACCTGTCGTACCTGTTCGTCTCGCACGACCTGTCGGTGGTCAAGCACCTCGCGCACCGGGTGGCGGTGATGTACCGGGGAGCGATCGTGGAATACGGCGACAGCGAGGAGGTGTTCGCCAATCCCCGCCATGCCTACACCCGCCGGTTACTCGCCGCGATCCCCCAACCGGATCCAGATCGCCGCTAGCATCAGTGCCGTGAATCGAACAGACACACACTCGCGCTCACGGCGCGCCACTGCGATGATGCGTCTGCTCGCGGTGGCCACGGCGGCGACGTTGGTGGTGGCCGGCTGCTCCCCCGGCACGCAATCCACCCCATCGGCCGGTGGCAATGCCGAATTGGGCACCACCAGCGATATCAATCCCCAGGATCCGGCCACCCTGGCCCAGGGCGGCGCTCTGCGGCTGGCGATCTCGGCGTTCCCGGACAACTTCAACACCCTCAACATCGACGGCAACTCGGCCGACACCGCCGGTGTGCTGCGGCCCACGATGCCGCGGGCGTTCGTGATCGCCGCGGACGGGTCGATGAAGGTCAACACCGACTACTTCACCAGCGTGGAGTTGACGAAAACCGACCCGCAGGTCATCACCTACACCATCAACCCCAAGGCCACTTGGTCCGACGGGGCACCGATCACCTGGGAGGACATCGCCGCCCAGATCGCCGCCACCAACGGCAAGGACAAAGCCTTCGCGATCGCCTCCCCCAACGGCTCCGACCGGGTGGAATCGGTGACCCGTGGCGTCGACGATCGCCAGGCCGTGATGACCTTCGCTCAGCACTACCCGGAGTGGCGCGGCATGTTCGCCGGCAACACCATGCTGCTGCCCAAGAGCATGACCGCCACCGCGGAGGTCTTCAATAAGG
>CAMCWJ010000273.1 GCA_945882475.1 Bifidobacterium breve | reverse complement strand
GAAAACCGGCGAACCCCCCGCCGACGACGACGCCCGAGCCCATGCCGCCGTGCAGCTCGCGGTGTACCGGTTGGCGTGGTCGGCGCTGGCGGGCCTGCCGGAGTCGCAGGTGCGCGCAGCATTCCATTACGGGCGCTCGGGGTGCACCGTCACGCCCGCCGTCCTGCCGGGCCCCGATGAACTCGCGGCGCTGCTCAGGCCGGACGCGGAGCGTTGCGCCTGATCTTCAGCGCCGAGACGATCATCGGAACCTGGAACGGCAGTCGGGCCATCGCTCCCAGCTTCATCGGCAGCGGTTTGTTCCACCACATCCGCACCAGGTTGATGTTTGCCGGGAACACCGCCAGGAACAGCGCTACCGCGGCCGCAGCGCCGAGTCGGCGGGTCCGGGGCGCCAGCAGCAACCCGCCCACCGCGATCTCGGCCACCCCGGAGGCCAGCGTGTAGAACCGCGCGCTGCCGGGCAGTTCAGCGGGCACGATGGAGTCGAACGGCTTGGGTGCGGCGAAGTGGCCCACCCCGGTGATGATCAGCAGCGCCGCCATCTTGAGGGCGGGACGCTGGCTTACGGGTTCAGTTGAGGTCTGCGGCATGGTTTCATAATGGCTGTGTTTGGCGATTCGGCTCGGCAAAACGGCCGACTAGGTCGACGGTGAGCCGATCCCGTGGCTGAGAGCAGGCGAGCGCGCAACCTTCGGGCCATCGACGACAATCTCGGCGTCAAGCCGGACTCGGCCCTCGTCGACTATCTGCGTATCCCGGAGAAGTTCGTCCCCCCGGGCCGCCGCATCGCGCGGCGACTGCTCTACGCGCTGCTGGTGTTGGGTGCCGCGGTCCTGGTTGTGTACCTCGAGCGGGACGGCTACCGCGACGTCGACAGCGAGCCGACCACCCTGAGCCTGCTCGACTGCGTCTACTACGCCACCGTGTCGCTGTCGACCACCGGCTACGGCGACATCACCCCGGTCACCGATCACGCCCGGCTCATGAACGTGCTGCTGATTACCCCGTTGCGGGTGTTGTTCCTCATCGTCCTCGTCGGCACCACCGTGGAGACGCTCACGTCGGCGTCCCGTCAGGCTCTCAAGATCCAGCGTTGGAGGCACTCCGTGCGTGATCACACCGTCGTCGTCGGATACGGCACCAAGGGCCGCACGGCCGTCTCGGCGATGATCGGGGACGGAGCCATCCCCGGCGAGATCGTCGTCGTCGACACCGATCAGACCTCGCTGGACCGGGCCAGTGCCGCCGGCCTGGTGACCGTGCGCGGCGACGCCAACAAGTCCGACGTACTGCGCCTGGCCGGCGCCCCGCGGGCCAAGGCCATCGTCGTGGCGACCAACGCCGACGCCACCGCCGTACTGGTCACCCTGACCGCGCGGGAGTTGGCGCCCACGGCCACGATCATCGCCGCGGTGCGGGAGGCCGAGAACGCCCATCTTCTGCGCCAGTCCGGCGCCGATTCGGTGGTGGTGTCCTCGGAGACCGCGGGCCGGCTGCTGGGCCTGGCCACCTCCAAGCCGGCGGTGGTGGAGATGATCGAGGATCTGCTGACCCCGCACGAGGGCTTCGCCATCGCTGAACGGGATGTCGATCCCAAGGAGATCGGCGGCTCGCCGCGGCACCTCGGCGACCTGGTGCTCGGTGTGGTCCGCGGCGGCAAACTGGTTCGTATCGACTCCCCTGACGTCGACGCTCTCGAGGCCGCCGACCGGCTGCTCTACGTGCGCGCCGCGGACGCGGAGTGAGTTTCCGGCTGCGCAAGGTCCCGGTGCTCTCGCGGGTCGGTGCCGACCGCGCTGACCATCTGCGCACCGATGTCGACGCCGCGGTCGCGGGGTGGTCCGAGGCGCTGCTGCTGCGGGTGGACAACCGCAACCAGGTGCTGCTGCGCGACGGCACGCTGGTGCTCGCCGCCGCTGCTCACCTTGCCGCCACCCCGCCGGAGGACGCGGTGTTCCTCGGCCGCATCGCCGACGGCCGCCATGTGTGGGCGGTGCGGGCCGCGCTGGCGCCCGATGGGGCCGACGCCGCGGTGGTCGACCCGCGGCGCACCTCGGCACCGTTCGACGACGCCAGCGCGCAGTTGGTCGCCTCGGCGCTGGCCCTGCTGAATTGGCATGACAGTTCGCGCTTTTCGTCGGCCGATGGTTCGCCGACCCGACTGGTGCGGTCCGGCTGGGCGCGGCGGGATCTGCTGACCGGCCGCGAGGAGTTCCCGCGGATCGACCCCGCCGTCATCTGCCTGGTGCACGACGGCCACGACCGCGCGGTGCTGGCCCGCCAGACTGTGTGGCCGCCGCGGCTGTTCTCGCTGATCGCCGGTTTCGTCGAGGCGGGGGAGTCCTTCGAGTCGTGCGTGGAGCGTGAGGTCGCCGAGGAGATCGGGCTTTCGGTCCGCGATGTGCAGTACCTGGGCAGTCAGCCCTGGCCGTTCCCGCGCTCGCTGATGATCGGCTTCCACGCCATCGGCGACCCCGAGCAGGAGTTCGCGTTCAGCGACGGCGAGATCGCCGAGGCGGCCTGGTTCACCCGCGACGAGATCCGCGCCGCCCTCGGCGAAGGCGACTGGGCCAGCGACTCGGCCTCGAGGCTGCTGCTGCCCGGCTCGATCTCGATCGCCCGCGAAATCATTGAGTCCTGGGCGTTTCAGGAGAGCTGAGTCTCTTCAGTGAGCGCACGTTTCGAGGAGTTGGGCTGGCAGCAGACGCCGATGGGCGTGATCAGCCTGCGGCGTCGGTTCGACCCGACGGTGCGCGCCGATGTTTTCGAGGTCAAACTCGGGGACGAGCATCTGATGTCGAGCCTGTTCACCGTCGCCGAGAAGGAGTTGGCGCGGCTGGCCCTGGCGCGCACGCCGGGTGATGCCTTGGACGTGGTGGTCGGCGGCCTCGGCCTGGGCTACACCGCGCAGGAAGCGTTGCGGGACAGCCGGGTTCGGACGCTCACCGTCATCGAGTACTCCGACGCGGTGATCGACTGGCAACAGCGCGATCTGCTGCCCGACACCGTCGGCCTGGCTGCCGATGCCCGCATGACGATCGTGTGCGCCGATTTCTTCGCCGCCGCGACGGCCGCGGTGGGCTTCGATCCGCAAGACCCCGGGCGAAAGTTCAACGCGATCCTGCTCGACATTGATCACTCACCGACACACCTGCTGCACCATCCGCACGCCGGGTTCTACACCCACGACGGCCTGGACTCGGCCGCATCTCACCTGGCACCGGGCGGCACTTTCGCGATGTGGTCCGACGATCCCCCCGACGATGACTTCACCGCACTGCTGGGAACCGTGTTCACCGATGTCGAGGCACAGCAGGTCTGGTTCGATAACCCCCTCACCCGAGGCCAGTCCGCCGCCACCATCTATCTCGGAACCCGGCAATAGGTTCCCTGGTGCGTCAACAGGAAGTCACCGGCGTCGCGGCCGTCATGACGACGGTGGCCATGGGTCTGGGCAGCGCCGTCGCCGTGGGCGATCTGCGAATCCTGGCGGCCAACATCTCATTGGTCCGCGGCGGCCTGGGCTTCTCGCACGGCAGCACCATCTTCGTGTCATCGCTGGCGACCTTGACCCTGGCCGCCTCGGTGCTCGGCGCGGGCGTGCTCGGCGACAAGTACGGCATGAAGCGGATGTTCGTCGCCGGCGCCTGGGGCGCTGTCGCCTTCGGGTTACTCGGCGCCATGGCCCCGAATGTCGTGGTGCTGATGATCGCCAGAGCCTGCATCGGCGTGGCGTTGGCGTTCCTGAGCGGTCTGTCGCTGGCCATCATGAACGCGGTCTTCGCTCCCGAACGCCGGGCCGTCGCGATCGCATGGTTCCTCGCCGCGGTGTACGCCTTCGGAGTCCTACCTGGAACGGTGGGCAGTCTGCTGGCCGAGCAGTTCGGATGGCGCAGTGGACTTCTCGTCACACCTGTGCTGGCGATCGTCGTCGCCTTACTCACCCTGCGTTACGTCCCGGAGACGGCCAGTTCGCACCGCAGGATCGACATCGTCGGCCTGGCGCTGATCGCTACTGCACTCATGGGCGTCACCTACGGCATCTCCGGATTGCAGACGGGGGTCAACCCCGCGGCGCTGATACCGATCCTGATCGGG
>CAMCWJ010000272.1 GCA_945882475.1 Bifidobacterium breve | reverse complement strand
ACGCTGCTCATCAATGACGAGAACCGGGTCCGGACCCTCACCCTGAACCGACCGGGGGCGCTCAACGCCTTCAACGAAGCCCTCTACGACGCCACCACCCAGGCGCTCAACGCGGCCGCCGCGGATCCCGAGGTCGCCGTGGTTATGATCACCGGCACCGGCCGTGCCTTCAGCGCCGGTCAGGACCTCACCGAGATGCAGGCCCGGATCACCGACCCGACCTTCACTCCGGGCAGCCACGGATTCCCCGGCCTGATCGACGCGCTGGGCCGGTTCCCCAAGCCACTGATCTGCGCGGTCAACGGACTGGGACTCGGACTCGGTGCGACCATTCTCGGCTTTGCCGATCTGGCTTTTATGTCCGCCACGGCCCGCCTGAAGTGTCCGTTCACCAGCCTGGGGGTGGCACCCGAGGCAGCGTCGTCGTATCTGCTGCCCAACCTGATCGGCCGGCAGAACGCCGCCTGGCTGCTGATGTCATCGGAGTGGGTGGACGCCGCCGAAGCACTTCGGATGGGTCTGGTGTGGAAGGTGTGCGAGCCCGACGAACTGCAGACTGACGCCCGTCGGCACGCCGAAGTCCTTGCCTCCCGGCCTATTTCGAGCCTAGTGGCGGTGAAGGAGACCATGTCGGAACCGGTTCGGCCCGGGGTCACCGCGGCTAGGGCCCGCGAAGATGCCTACTTCGCCGAGATGATGGGCGCGCAGGACAACGCAGCGGCGCTGGCCGAGTTCAATCGGCGTTGACGGTTCCGGTCCGCGTCGCACTGCTCCCGATCAACGACAAGTCGGTGAGGCTGTAGGCACTGACGTGGTCATCGGAAACCGCGTAGAGCGTGTCGCCGATCCGCACCGTGCGAATCACCGTGCCGTCGGTCGCAATCTCGCCCACCGACTCGATGCCGCTGGAATCCACCCGCAGAATCTGCAACGTCTGGCCGTAGCGGTACTGCCCGGTCTGGGGGTCATAACCACCGGCCGACACGGGCACCACCAGCAGTCCATCCTCGGGGGAGTACAGCATCGCGTGGTGGTCATACTGCGCGTTCGACCACGACCATCCGCCTTCGGAGTCGAGGAACTCCCGCTCGATCCGGGTCAGGTTGGTGGGGTCGTGGACGTCGAAGAGTGAGACCTGCAGCCGCGAGTCCTCCTGACCGACTCCCAACAGCAGACCGTCACCGACGGACTGCAGGTAGTTGGAGAAGCCGGGGATGATCAGTTCGCCTTCCAGCGTGGGAGCCGTCGGGTCGGTGAGGTCGATCGCGAAAAGCGGATCGGTACGCAGGAATGTCACCAGATACGCGGTGTCGCCGACGTAGCGGACCGCGTAGAGCTGCTCGCCGGGCGCCAGGCCGGTCAGGCTGCCGACGACGTCGAGCCCATCGCCTTCGGTGTCAAGAACGTAGACACCGCTGTCGTTGCGGTTGGTGGCTGTGGTGTGCGTGGCGACATGCAGGTAGCCGCCCCGCTCATCCATGGCGAACTGGTTGATCAGGGTGCCCGAAACTACTCCTGCGGCCTGCCATTGCAGATCTGCGCCTGCGATGGTGAACCGGTCGATGCGGGTGCCGGTCGAGAAGTCGGTGTCGGAGTAGTTGTACTGGGTCGTCGCCAAGTACAGCGCGTCCTGATTCATGTACACCGCGCCACCGCCGGGGTTCTCCACCACCATGCCCACGCTGTCGGCGAGTCCCGAACCGGCCGAGCCGGTGTCGACGGACACCACCGTCAGCAGCGACTGCTGACTGTCGGTACCCGGGCGCACGATGTCTTCAGCGTCGGCGATCAGGCCGAGATCGGTCAGATTTCCGTCGGCGTCGACCGAATAGGCATGGGGCAGTGAGAGGTTCACGATGTCGCCGCCCACTCTGGCTACGTAGTCGTCCCAGCTTTCGTAGGTGCGGTAGGCGATGACGGTGGGGCCGTCGGGGTAGTACGGCTTGGCCAGGAGCGCGATCGCGTCTACCGGTTTGCTTTCAGCGGGAGTGACCGGCACCTCGGTGTAGAGCGGTGCCGGCACGTTCAGGGTGCGGTCCAGTACGAGGTACACCGTGCCGTCGACGGCACGCGCGTCCCGATAGGAACCGGCAAGGACGGTCTGACTCGCAACGGCCGGCGCCGACGGATCGGAGACATCGAAGACGGTCAGTGTGGTCTGCGGGTTCCAGTTCCAGTACGGCCCGCCCGCCATCCTGACCATCGGTCCGTACCAACCGCCCCAACCGCCGCCCGATTGGGTGATCACCGTCAGACGGTCACCGTCGAGGAACTCCCCGACGACGTATCCCGACAGCGCGGTCTGCGAAGTGAGGTTGGAGTCGGCGTCAACGATCGTCAGCGACCCGTTGTGCGCCACGTACAGGTACTGACCGTCGGTCTCGACGAAGTCCGCCTCGTCGACGCCGTCGACCTGGGTGTTGGTGTCCGAGACGGTACCGCCGCCGCGGCCACCGGATTCCATCGCAACCGGGTAGAGCGCGTCGTCGTACCAGCGGTACTGATAGTTGTACACCGGCACGGTCTGGCCGAACAGTCCGCTGTAGCGCTGCTGAGCCAGCGCCAGCAGGTAGTCGCGCAGGTCGGAGTCGGTGAAGTAGGCGGGCGCCTCGACCGCGGCGGGCTGGCCCGTGGTCTGCCCGGTGCCGGTCGGCAGGAATCCGAAAATGCTGCGGCGCACCAGCAGCAGTGCGCCCTGCAGGAACTCTGAAATTGGGTTTGCGGGCAGTCCGGCGAGCCAGTTGCCGGACTGCTCAAAGAAGGTGTTGATCGCCACCGTGACCGCCGCGACCGGGTCGATAGGGACGCTCGCGGCCGGCCGGTTCGGGGCCCACGGTCTGCGGGCGTTCGGCGCCAGCCGACGGGACTGCCGGGCCGCGGCGGGGGCGGGGTTCTGCGGCGAAGCGGCGATGGCGGCCGCGAGAGCCGGGCTGACCGGTGACTGGACCGGTTTGAAGCTGGGCTTGGGGGATGGGATCGACGCGAGCGCAGCCGGGATGGGTGCGTTCACACGCGGCCGCAGGGCTGGAGCCGGCGACTGGACAGCGGGAGACTGCTCGGATGCCGCCGCGGACTGCGTCGCGACTGGGCGCCGGGCCTGGCCGCGGGTCCTCGGCGAGGTGGCGGCCGACTCCGAAGAGGCCGAAGCGGTGTCAGAGCCTGAGGCGGTGGTGGAATCGCGGACCCCAAAATCACGGCCCTCTGCCGCGGCCACGCCCGTTGCCTGGGGGCCAGCCAGGGAAGCCGCCAGAACGAATGCCGCGGCACCGGCCCTGGTACCGCGTCCGACGACCGGCTTCATGGCATCCACCTTTGCTGATTGGCCGCTAGCAAGTTTGCTGACGATCGGGGGTCAGGTGCCCCGTCGCACACAATAACAGCCTGAGGTGAACCTGAGAAGCGCTCCGGCCAGGTGGCGGGACCGGATTAGCCGGTTCCACCGCCCGGCGACCACTACCATTCGCTGACATGAGCCGAATTGGAGACTTCGCCGACGATGACGTGGCCGGTTGGATCACCCTGTCGCCAGAACTGGGCAAGGCGATGGCGGGCTTTTCCAGCGCCGTCTACAACCGCAACCGCCTGCCGATGCGGGTGCGCGAGATCGCCCGCATTGTGATCGCCCACGACAACGAGTGTGTGGTGTGCCAGAACACCCGCGACGCCGATGGTCCGGCCGCCGGGGTCGACGAGGCCCTCTATGCCAACGCCCTGGAGTGGCGGGCCTGGCCGGGGTTCACCGAACAGGAACGCCTGGCCGCGGAATTCGCGCATCGGTTCGCCACCGATCACATCGGCCTGCGCGCCGATGATGCGTTGTGGGTGCGCCTGCGCGAACACTTCTCCGACGAACTGTTGGCCGATCTGACCATGTCGTGCGCGATGTGGCTGGGCATGGGCCGGATGTTGCGCACCCTGGACATGGGTCAGGCCTGCACGCTGACGCTGCCCAGTCGGGCCTGAACCGAGCGGTGGCCGCACCCGGCGCCCTCGGGGACAGGCTCCTCATCGGGACGGTGGTCAATCCGGCCGGCCTCACGCTGGCCAAGGTGATCGCGGCCGACCGGTCCGGGGTGTTCGCCGATCCCGGGCTTGGCGCGAGCCCGACCTGGCACGGCTT
>CAMCWJ010000271.1 GCA_945882475.1 Bifidobacterium breve | reverse complement strand
GACGAACCCGGTGTAGCCCTGCAGCAGCGACGCGCCCGCGGTGATGCGTTCCCAGGCGTCGTCGGCGTTCTCGATGCCGCCCACGCCAATCAGCACCTGCCGGTCGCCGACCCGCGCGTACAACCGCCGCAACACCTCCAGTGAGCGGTGCGCCAGCGGCGGCCCGGAGATGCCGCCCGGGCCGAGGTCCTCGACGCCGGGGGTGCGCAGCCCGGATCGCGAGATCGTGGTGTTGGTGGCGACGATCCCGGCCAGACCCAACTCCAGCGCCAGGTCGGCGACCGCGTCGACGTCGGAGTCGGACAGGTCCGGGGCGATCTTCACCAGCACCGGCGTGGCCGTCTCAGCCAGCACCGCGGCCAGGATCGGCCGCAACGACTCGACCGCCTGCAGGTCGCGTAGACCGGGGGTGTTGGGGGAGCTGACGTTGACCACCAAATAGGCGGCCAGCGGGCCGAGCAGGCGGGCGCTGGACGCGTAGTCCTGGGCGGCCTCCTCCGGCGGGGTGACTTTGGACTTCCCGATGTTGACCCCGATCGGCACATCGGGACGGTGGCGGGCCAGTCGCAGCGCCAGTTGCCCGGCGCCGTGGTTGTTGAAGCCCATCCGGTTGAGCAGAGCCCGGTCGGCCGGCAGCCGGAACAGCCGAGGTGCGGGGTTGCCGGGCTGGGCCAGCGGGGTCACCGTGCCGACCTCGGCGTAGCCGAATCCCAGTGCGCCCCAGGTGTTCAGGCCTTCGCCGTCCTTGTCGAATCCGGCCGCCAGACCGAGCGGCCCGGGGAAGCGAACCCCGAACACCGTGCTGGCCAATACCGGGTCATGCGGTGCCAGCGCCCGGCGCAGCGTTCCGCGGGTGGCCGCGGTGGCGGTGGCCCCGCGCAGGGCTGAGAACACCAGCGTGTGGATTCGTTCCGGCGGGGCGCGGAACAGTGCTGTGCGCACCGCGTCGTAGATCACGGGCCCGGCTGGTCGGTCGGGTGGGGATTGGCACGAGACTTCTTGCGGCGCAGCAGAACCCGCCGGCTGCCGTCGGTGTAGAGCCGGACCCGGGTGAGCTCCCAGCCGCGGTACTCGGCCTCGATGGACAGCCGGGTCGAGGCGCTGAGGCGGGTCACCTCCGGCGGCAGCCGCAGCGGAATCCACTCGTAGTCGTCGGATAACTCGACCTCCCAGGCGGCGGGCATCCGGCCGCGCGAGGGGCGGGTGGCGCTCACGGAGCACCGGCCGCGTTGGGAATCACCTGGACGCCGGCGCCGGACCCGGACACCACATAGAGCGTGCCGGAGGCGTCGTCGAATGCCAACGAGTTCGGTTGCTGCACGGTCGGGTAGCGGACCTTCTCCACGGGGATTCCAGTGGCCAGATCGTAGCCAACCACCGTGTTGGTCGCGGTCTGGGAAACCCAGGTCAGTTGCCGCGACCCGGTGAGTCCGTACGGCGCCCCGGGCACCGGATACGCCTGCCTGGCGATCAGGGGACGCACGCTGAACACCAGCAACTGCCCGCCGCGGGTGTCGGCGACCAGCACCCGGCCGGCCGCGTCGGTGGCGATCGTGGTCGCGCCGGTGCCGGCCCGCAGTGCCTGCTGGGGGTTGCCTTCGACGCTCAGTGCCGTCACCGAGGTCTGCCCGCGGTCGAGTACGACGGCGGTATCGGACTCGGCGACGATGGCGTCGATCCTCGCGAAGATTCCCACCTCCGTTGTCACCGTCAGATCCGGCGCCAGGGTGTAGACGGTGCCGTCGGCGCTGCCGAGCACCAGTCGACCGTCGGCGCGGCGGGCGATCGCGGTGAAGTCGGTGTCGGCCTGGCCGGGCACGGCCATCCGGTCGACCGTTCCGGCGGCGAGGTCGACGGTGAGAACCCCGCCGCGGGTCGCTGCATAGAGGGTGCCCCGCTGGTCGCCGGCGACGGCGCTTGCGCCGCCGGGCAGTGCCACGCTGCGGGGCGTGCCGGCGGCGCCGAGGATGCTCAGCATGGCGGGAGCCGATGCCCCGGCGGCGGGGGTGAAGACCACCAGGGATGCGGTGGCGCGATCGAAGACGGCCGCGGCGGGCCGGCCGCCGAGTGGGACCACCCGGCCCGCCGGTGCGGCAACCGGTGGCGGGGAGACCGCAGCCCGGGCGGCCTCGATGGTGGGAGGTTTGACCTCCGTCGCGTTTGTCGAGCACCCACCGAGCAGGGCGGTCAAGGCCAGCAGCGCGGTGGCGTGCCGGGATAACGCCTGCCGGGGCAACGCGGGCTGGGGCAAGGTCGGACTCTCGGGGTGTCGGGTCGAGATCGGGTGGGCCGAAACCGAGTCTAGGCGTGCCCAGCGCGGGTCAGGTTGGGTCACCTGAGGGAGTCCCTAGTACGGTCAGCCCGGTGGATGCGACCCCGATGTCCTGGCTCCAGGTGGTGGTTTTGTCCATTGTCCAGGGATTGACGGAGTTCCTGCCGATCTCCTCGTCGGCGCACCTGGCGATCGTGTCGCGGGTGTTCTTCGCCGGCGACGCGGGTGCGTCCTTCACGGCCGTGTCGCAGCTGGGCACCGAGGCCGCAGTGCTGGTCTACTTCGCCCGCGACATCGGCCGCATCCTGACGGCCTGGTTCGCCGGACTGCGCACCCCGGCCCGGCGCGACAACGTCGACTACCGGCTGGGCTGGTACGTGATCATCGGCACCATCCCGATCTGTGTGTTGGGCCTGGTGTTCAAGGATGTGATCCGCTCCGGTGCGCGAAATCTGTGGGTGATCGCCACCGCGATGCTGGTGTTCTCTGCCGTCATCGCCGCGGCGGAGTACTTCGGCCGTCAGAGTCGCCACGCCGAGCAACTCACCTGGCGGGACGGATTGCTGGTCGGCCTGGCGCAGTGCCTCGCGCTGGTGCCCGGGGTGTCCCGGTCCGGCGCCACTATCAGCGCCGGGCTCTTCCTCGGTCTGGATCGTGCGTTGGCCGCGAGATTTGGCTTCCTGCTTGCCATTCCAGCGGTGCTCGCCTCCGGGTTGTTCTCCTTGCCGGATGCGTTTGATCCGGTTAGTGAGGGTATGAGCGCGACCGGAGTGCAACTGCTGGTGTCGGTGGTGATCGCCTTCGTGGTTGGTTACGCGGCTGTCGCCTGGCTGTTGCGGTTCCTGACCCACCACTCCATGTACTGGTTCGTCGGGTACCGGGTTGTGCTCGCGCTGATCGTGATGGGACTGCTGTCCGCCGGAGTGGTGGTGGCCACGTGACCGTCATCCTGTTGCGGCACGGCAGGTCGGTGTCCAATGCCGCGCATACCCTGGCCGGCCGCTCGGAGGGTGTGGAGCTTGACGAGACGGGCACCGCGCAGGCCGCCGCGCTGATCGAGCGACTCGACGGACTACCGATCAGGGCGCTGGTGCGTTCACCGCTGCTGCGCTGCCGACGCACTCTCGAGCCGCTGGCAACCGCGCTGGGGCTGGACCCGCTGGTCGACGAGCGCCTCATCGAGGTGGACTACGGGCAGTGGACCGGCCGCAAGATCGTTGAACTGCTCAGCGAGCCGCTGTGGACGGTGGTCCAACAGCACCCCAGCGCCGCGGTGTTTCCCGACGGCGAGGGCCTGGCCCAGGTGCAGACCCGAGCGGTCGCGGCGGTGCGCGAACACGACCGCAGGCTCGCCGAGGAGCACGGCGGCGACGCCCTGTGGGTGGCCTGCACCCACGGTGACGTGATCAAGTCCGTCCTCGCCGACGCGCTGGGCACCCATCTCGACAGCTTTCAGCGCATCACCGCCGACCCGGCCTCGATGAGCGTGATCCGCTACACGTCGGTGCGGCCGTTCGTTGTGCACGTCAACCACACCGGAGCCACGCTGGCGTCGGCGTTGAGCGCGACCCCGTCCGGCACCGCCACCTCCGGCAGTGGCGACGCGGTGGTCGGCGGCTCGACGGACTGAGCGGCGATTGAAGTCCCATGCGGACCGCAGCGGTCATACCGACACCGCCGCATCGGCGCGGTCCGGCCCGGTAGTTTGGAGGTGATCATGGCCCGCTCAATTCACGTCTTCCGCACCCCGGACCGATTTGTGGCCGGGACTGTCGGGCAGCCCGGAAGCCGGACGTTCTATCTGCAGGCGGTGCATGACGAGCGCGTGATCTCGGTGGTGCTGGAGAAGCAGCAGGTGGCC